>JBMONM010000153.1:0-59772 GCA_049324675.1 Thermodesulfobacteriota bacterium | reverse complement strand
AGCGCCCCGCAAAAGAGCCACGGAATTGCGACGAGTACGGTGGCAATCATGCCCGCCGGCCAGGACTTCGGGCACTGCCCCCCACATCTTCCTTACGGAAGACCCCACTTGGATTGAACGGATGCAAGAACGGACTGCGGGAGGATGGCGATAACCGGGTTCGATGCCGGGTCAAGCCAGACCATGATTTGGCGCACAGCGGTTTCAGGGCATCCGATGCTGCCGCCTGTCGGCTGAGTGGGCTGGATGTCGAGAAAGACGCAGGAACCGGCCTCGGGTTTAGGGTCACGGCGGTTGTGCCCGACAAAAACACCCAGACGGTTGGCGTTGTTGTCGCGAACCATGCGGTCCTGACGTGTCCAAGAGGCCCCCTTCGGATTCCTGATGTCGGCAATTTCATTGAATACCGGGGAATGACCGTCTGTGACGCAGACCATGGAAGGCGTCAGCTCGAAATATGGCATGCGGACCCCGGACTGCTTCGCGGTGGCGGAAGAATCATACCCGAATACAAAGGGCAGGGGAAAAAGGCCGGCCGGTGTTCGGCCATCGCCTTCTTTTTTTCGGGGTCCGGGAATGTCCTGATCGACAAGGCCCCTGCCCCAAGCCAGGCCGTTGCGTCCAAGCATGCAGGGAATCGTGTTTTCCAAACGCTTCCAGGATGAATGCGTGTTTTCACGGCTATAGAGAACTACTTCCCCCTGGGGCGCATTCCAGTCGGAAGCGACAATCAGGATCAATTGCCGCGAGGTGTGCAACGGTCCTGCGGAGAAACCGGTTCCAGTTCCCGCTTCGGCGGCGACGGGCTGCCCGGTTGGTCCATAGTTGTCCCGGGGCTGGCCGGCGGGAGTGGAAGACGAGGCGATGTCGGTGGACTGTCCCGGAGAAGGTGTTGCGGCGTCGAGGGTTTTTCCGCCATGAATATCCTCCGGCTGGACCACGGGGGTCTTACCCGAGGCGAGCCGGACGGAATCCTCCCTCGAAACATCCTCGGAACATCCCGATAATCCGGTAAGACAAATCAAGACAAAACAGGCGAGTGCAGCACGAAATGCCATCATCAGTTCTTCCACGATAGACGACCTCGACCATACTTTTTGTTAAGCATACATATTTTGATAAGTATTGCAAGCGGTTCAAAGAATTATCTCGGCTTGGTCGCAATCGCGGGATCAGTGTTTCTTATCGATAACAATCCTTGAGGCTATTATCCCAAAAAAACAATCCGGACTCGCGTGTTCATAGTACCACCCCAGATGAAAGGAACATCCGTCGCAACAGGCCACGCTCCAGGCATATCCCGGAAACCACGTGAAATCATGGGTGGATGGTCCAAGAATCAGGCAGCCCGGGGCCCTGCTGAAAAGCAGGACTTCAAAAACCAGCCCATGGGGATTACAGAAGGTGTGGCGATATGCGCCGTTTCTGTGCGTAGCAAAATCCTCCTGAGTGATAAACAACCCGCAAGACGCGCAAACAAAGCGGCGTTTTCCGTGCATCGGATCAACCTCTCGACCATCCTTCGTCGTGACGCCGGTTTCTGAATCGGGCCATAACGAAGCATCCCGAAACGCGTGGGCTGATGCAATGTGGCTGGAGCCCTCAAACGGAAGGAAGGGTCGAAACGTCTGCATTGTTGTCCATCGAACGGGGTGACGAACCGCAATTTTCTCTGTCCCGTATCATAAGGACAATACATCGCCATGGACGTCTCGTCCACCGATTATGCAGTTGGATGGAAATCAAGCACATTGCCCACCTCGAGGAATCCGAAGCGGAGGAAATGAGGGCTTGGAAACATGTCCCGGGCCACAGCGGAGGAGAAACTTGTCACCTTAATGGGGACAAGACAAACCCGTATGATACTGTGACGGGGGTATCCCTTCCCAGCCCGGACTGACGGCGGCGGCATGATGAAGGGGTGTCAGGTGATAGCATCGCCTGGCTATTTTTCGAAAAGGTACTCCGTGGCCCCATAGGGCGTCGAGACGAGCATACGCTCGTTTTCCAAGGCGGCCTTGCAATGCACGCACAGGGTGGCCGTGGGCTGAGCCATAAGGCGGGCCAGGCCGATGTCCTCGCCGCATTCGAAGCATATGCCGTATTCGCCGAGTTCCACCCGTTCCAGGGCGTTTCGGATATCCTCGAGCATGATCCGGTCTCTTTCGCTCATAAGGAGCATCATGTTCCGATCGGACTCGTGCGCCGCCCGGTCGGCCAGATCCGCATGGCAGACGGTTTCCTGTGCCAGACAATGGATGGTGACGTTGGATTTGGCGAGGATGCCGCGCATCATTTCCTTGAGCATTTCCGTGAGCATCATGACCTGCTGCTGTTCCATACTGTCCTCCTTTATGGGAAAAGGGGCATGGCCGACACAGGGCATTCCGGCAGCCGAATGTATCGATACGACCGCCGATCCGCATGAACCGTGGAATGCGTCAAAATCGGGTTCGTGCGGAACAATGCATGGATATGGTGTCTGTTGCGTGACACGAACATGCTTTTTACGCGCCGTGTCCCGAAACATGGCTGGACCGAGGACCGTCTCCCGGCCGGGATACCATCCCGGCCGGGAGGAATATGCGCTATTTTTTGGGATTGACGGCCTGAATCCAGATCAGGGCGTCCTGGGACAGGTCCTTGTCCTTGAACTTCTTGTCCGGACCGGAACCCAGGGCGCAAATGCCCCACCAACCCGCGAAAGGCGGGGTGAAGGTCAGCACGCCGTTGGCGTCGGTCTTGTGCACCATGGTAATGAAGTGATCCGACGGCACCTCGATGTTGCCCTTCTTGGCAAAAGCGTTCGCCTTCATGTCCGGATTGAAGTTCATGTATTCGATTTCCACCTCGGCGTCGGGAACGGGCTTCCCGTCGCCCAGAAGCACGGCCCGGAAGGTCATGCCCGGATACAGGGCGTACGGGCGGTCGTAGGGAACCCATTCGGTCTTCAGCCCGGCGGGCTTGTCCCAATCCGAAGGCACGGCGTCGCCATTGGTGATGACCTTGGTGATCTGCTGGATGTAGGTGTCCTCTTCCTTCTCGTAATACGGGGCCGGAACCAGGACGAACACATAGTCTCCGCCGCGGGCGCTGAAGGTGGTCTCGAAGCCCTCGTCGTTGTTGGTGGCGCTGGTCCATTTGACGGGCTTGAGGGTCCCGAGCAGGTCGGTTTTTTTCTCCTTGTTGATCACGAAAAACTGCTCGGGCTTGTCCATTTTCATGACATGGCCGGACTCGGCCGGATGGCAAAACACGATCTTGAAGTCCAGCTTGCCCATCTTGTTCATTTCCGGGGTGTACAGCATCTGGAAGTGGGCCATGGCCGGAACGGCCATGGTCACCAGAAAAATAGAGGCCAAAATGGGAATCAATCGCTTCATGCCGCTCTCCTTTTGAGTTTGAATGTGAAAGGCATTTTCATAAAATGGTCACGGACAGCCCACGCACCGAGTTCGCCTAAGCCCGGCTATTGAACGATCTTGTCGCTCGGCACCAGCACCTCATGCCCTTCGCCGGCGAAAAAGCGCACCGTATACTTGCCTTCAGGTTTCTTGAACGTATACTGGCTGTTGGCATCCATGGTGCCTTTCATCTTCTCCGCTCCGCCGGCGTCCAGAATGGTCATCGAAACCCCCGCAGCCGAAGATCCGTCGGAAAAGCCGCCCTCGCAGGTGACGGTTCCGTCGCCATTGTCGAAGCAATTGCACAAGGGCGTGTGGGCCATGGCTTGGCCGGCGGCCAGTACGAAGGTTAAAACGGCGACCGTCGCCAGGACTTTTACGTGTTTCATGCTGGTTTCTCCTTTAATGCTCCAACCGGGTTGTGTTGAGGGTTATACAATCCCAAGACGACAGTGACCAATACGGCGAATCCGTAAAAAGTCCACATGGCCTGTTGTCCGCTGAGCCCGAGAAGGCTTCCGCAGGTGAAGACCACGGACGATACGGTGATGCCCAAAAACATGAGATATCCGATGGAAAAGAGCATCCATTTGGCGGATCGCGTCTGTATCTGCACCATGATACTGGTGGCTAGGCATGGCGGATACAGGGCCATGAACAACATCAACGCCAAGGCGTGCAGCGGGGTGTAGTTGGACATTTCGGTCTTCAGACGTTGGTCCAGGGAGGCGTCCTTCTCCCCCTCCGCTGCAGTGTAGAGGGCGCCCAACGTGGATACGGTGCTCTCCTTGGCGGCGAACGCGGCCAAAAGGGAGATATTCACCTTGACATCGAAGCCGGCATATTTGGTCACAGGGAGGAGCCATTCACCCAGGGTTCCGAGAAAACTCGCGTCCAACTGCTCATTTTTCATCTCCCTGCGGATGGTCTTGCGGTTATTGTCCAAGGCCCGGGAGGCCGTGCGCACGGCCGCGGCGTCTTTGTCGTCCGGGGCGGGTTTGAGCAACGGCGCGAAGGCCGGCTCCTTGGCGGCGTAATCGGTATACACCGCGTCGGCCGCCGCCTGTCCCGAGGCCCCCATGGTGGACTGACGATAGGCGTCGGCAAAAAGTACGTACCGATCCAGATTGTCTCCGGCCAGAAGCGCCTGATACTTGTTATTCGGTCCGATTTTGGCCCGGAAGGCGTCCTCGGCCTTTGACCACTGGTCCTTATAGGCGGCCACCCGTTCGTCGCCAAGCCCCGGGAATTGCAGCAGCGCGAACACGATGACCGACACGGCGGCCACGATGCTGACGATCTTCTTGACGAAGATCCAGGTGCGTTCAATGGAGCGCCCCACGACCACCCTGAGGGTCGGGAAGTGGTAGGCCGGCATTTCCATGATGAACGGGGCCCGATCCAGCTTGCGCAACACCGTCAACGTCAGGACCTTGGCCACGGGCAGGGCCATAAATATCGTCACCGTGGAGATGAAAAACATGGCCAGGGTCCGCTCGTTCGGGAAAAAGGCCGTCACCAGCACCACATACAGGGGGACCTTGGCCAGGCAGTTCATCATCGGGACCACCATGATGGTGGCCAGTCTGGCGCGTTCATCCGGGATACCCTTGGTGGCCATGACCCCGGGTACGCAGCAGCCCCCCATGTACACCCCGGCCAGGATCAAAGGCAGCGTCGACTGGCCGTGCAGCCCGTAATTGCGAAAGAGCTTGTCCAGGATAAATGCCATCCTGGGCATGTATCCCGAGTCCTCGAGAATGGCGATCAGCGCGAAAAGGATCAGGAAAATGGGAATATAGGTCAAAAGCGCAACGATGCTTTCCATGAACCATATGCCAAGGGACCGAAACAGCGGGTCCTCGATGACCCCCGGGGCGGGGAGAAGCGTCGCGAGAAAGGCCTTGACGGCCATGAGTTGGTTCACCAGAGGCCCTGTCAACTGGTAACCTACATCGATTGAAAGGTAGTACAACAGAAAGATGACTCCTAGAAGGATGATCGGGCCGAGGATCTTGTGGCACACCAGGGCGTCGATCCTGTCCGAAAGGTCATAGCGTGAGTCCTTCGGAGCGTGCACGCTGGCCTTGGCCATCTCCCCGGCCAGGGCATGGCGGCAGGCTGCCATGTGCGATTCGGGAATCTCCCCGTGGCCCTTGCGAAACGCATCCGAAAGCTCACGGACCATCTCCAGGATCCGCCCCGCGTCCGGGGCGTTCTCCCGCACGATCTGGATCGCCCCCGCGTCATCCTCCAGGAGCTTGATGGCCAGCCAGCGGCTGGGAACGAAATAGAACGCCTCCCGAGGCAGTTGGGCCTCGATGCGGGTTATGGCGTCCTCAAGGGGACCGTAATCGATACGGAACGAGGGGACCGCGGCCTCTTCGGCCATGCTCCGGATCGTTTTCGCCACCTCGTCCTTCCCCGTCCCTCTACTGGCCGTGGACGTGACCACGGGCGTCCCGAGCAGTTCGGACAGTTTGGCCACGTCAACGGTCATGTTGCGCTTCTCGGCCATGTCCATCATGTTCAGCACCACCAAGGTGGGCAGTTCCAACTCCAGGAGCTGGAACGTCAGGGAAAGGCTGCGCCGCAGATTCGGCGTCTCGATGACGTTGACCGCCAGCACGGGGTGGTCATGGATAAGAAAGTCCCTGGCCACGCGTTCTTCCAGGGAATACGAAGACAGGCTGTAGGTTCCGGGCAAGTCGACCAACTCGATCTTGGTCTCGTCCACGGAAAAAAAACCGGATTTCTTTTCCACGGTGACGCCCGGATAGTTGGCGACATGCTGCCTGGCGCCGGTAAGCATATTGAACACCGTGGACTTGCCGCAGTTGGGCTGTCCGGCCAGGGCCACCAGGGCCTTACGCTTCATGAGACTCGACCTCCACCTCGTGGGCCTCGCTACGACGAATGCTCAAAAAATAGCCGTCGATTTCAAGCTCCACAGGATCCCGTAATGGCGCATTTCGTAGCACCTTGATCCCCACGCCGGGGTAAAATCCCAGATCCATCAGCCTGCGACACAAAACACCCCTGGCCCGCAATCGCCTGACGCGACAGCGGCAGCCTGGTCTCAATTCGCCGAGGGTCATATCTCCTCCATGAAAACGGGGTTACCCCTTTGGGCACGGCGTTTTCCTGCCGGGACGGCATATCGCTCACACGCGACCTTCGCTCGTCCTGACACCCTATCGTTTCAAAATGTCGGCGGATTCCCGGGACAGGTCTTCGCGGACACCGTTGCGACGTTGTTCCCCTGATTGGTCAGACCACATCGACTTCAGCGCCTCTTAATTGAGAAAGATTCTCATAATTAATGTTGGGGTCATAATGAACTCCGGGTTCTTTGGCAAGCACTTTATGTGCGTTTTTCAGATGTTCCGGCCTATGATGTCACTCGTGTCGGATCCGGATCCATAGGCCCGTTCATGCGTTCCTTGTCGAAAAATTCAAGGCGTCGAGCATCTTGACAAACCACGCACATGAATTTATTGACAAGTAAACAATTGCCTAATCAACAAAAATATGGCCCACTCCCATTTTCGAAACAAGGCGCCCGGACACCACTTGGCCGTTTTGCATCGGCTCTCCGCGGCCTACCTGTCCCCCCGGATGCGCGCCCTCGGACTCAAACGCGGCTGGATCGCGGTTCTGATCGAGGTTCTCGAACGCCCGGGGCAATCGCAGGATATCTTATGCCGCGGCATCAGGGTGGATAGGGCGGCCATAGCCCGATGCCTTTTCGAGTTGGAAAACGCTGGCTACGTCACCAGGCGCGAGGACACCGCCGACCGGCGGCAAAAGCTCGTCTTTCCGACGCAAAAAGCCCTGGATGTGGCCGATGGGTTGTTCACCGTCCTCGCCGCGCATAACAAGGCCCTCTTTGCGGGATTTTCTCCCAGACGGCAGGAGGAGACCTTGTCCATTCTCAGATCGATGATCGCCAACCTTGAAGACGCCCTATCCTAAAATAAGCGCATGACCCCGAATCCTTCCCCAAAATGGGCCATTCTCTTCGCGGTGGTGGTGACCCAGTTCGCCGTTCCCTTCATGCTCTCGGCTGTCGGCGTATGCCTGCCATCCATCGGCAGGGAGTACGCGGCCTCGGCCATCGCCTTAAGCCTTGTGGAATCGGTATTTTTGTGTGTCAACGCCATGCTGCTGTTGCCATTGGGTCGGGCCGGGGACATCTTCGGTCGGGGCGGGGTCTTTCTTTTCGGGCTGTTGCTCTTCGCCCTGGCCACGGCAGGCCTGACCATGGCCCCGAACATGGAGGCGTTCCTCGTGGTCCGGGGCATCCAGGCCGTGGGCGGAGCCATGACCCTGGCCACCGGACTTGCCCTTCTTTATGACGCATTCCCCTTCGAAGAACGCGGCCGGGCTCTGGGCATCAGCGCGGCCGGGATATTTCTCGGCATCTCGGCCGGACCTTTTTTGGGGGGCATCATCGCCGCCCGGTTCGGCTGGCGTTGGATGTTTTATGCCGGCATGGCCCCGTGCGCCCTGGCTTTTTTGATCTGCCTGCGCAACCTGGAATGGCGGTTTTCTGCGAAACCAGGAGAACGATTCGACTGGTGGGGCGCGATCACCAGCGCGGCGGGCATCGGCCTTTTGGTCTTCGGCAGCGCCCATACGGAAAACATGCTGGGATGGTTGGGGATGGGAGGCGGAATCCTGTTGTGCGGCCTTTTCATCGTCATCGAATCCCGGACCAGGGTTCCCCTTCTCCATCTCGACCTCTTCTCCTCCAACGCCCCCTTTTCCCTTGGGGTCACCGCCATCTGTCTCCTCGGATGCGCCGCCTTCGGCATATCCTTCCTTCTGAGCCTGTATCTGCAATACGGCCGGGGCATGAGCCCGGCCGAGGCCGGGACGCTCCTTGTGGTCCAGCCGGTTATCCAGTGTATTGTTTCGCCCCTAAGCGGCCGGCTGGCGGACAGGATTCCGGCCCATGCCATGGCCGGCGCCGGGGCCATGATCACGACCGCGGCCATTGTTGTGGCCGCGACGCTGACCGGGTCGAGCGGCCTGGGAGCGGTCGCCACGGTTTTGGCCGTGGCGGGTCTGGGCATCGGCATTTTTTCCACGCCAAGCCTGCTTGTGGTCATGTCCGCGGTTGACGAATCGCGCTACGGCATCGCCTCGGCCATGTCCGGACAATCGCGCACCCTGGGCATGACCTTATGCATGGCCGCGGTGACTGTGGCCATGGCTCACTTTGTCGGAAACCACCCTCTGGGCCCCGAGGTCTTCGATCGCTATCTGCTGGCCATGCGTTGGCTTTTCGTCGGATTCGCAATTCTGGGGTTTATCGGCGCGGCCCTGTCCTTTCTGGCCAGGAAACGCGCCATGGCCGACTCCCCGCAGATTCGCCAAGGGTCCGCACAATGAAATCTTGCAGCCACGGCGGGCCGCACGGCGCGTTCCGGATCGGGACAGACCCACCACCAAAGACTTCTCTCTGATGATCCTCATAAAAAAACAGAATTTTTCGGTTAACCAAGCGGTCTTTTTGATTTTCCTCTTGCTCTCTACATCATTTTCCTGATACTATATTATCATAAAGATGACACATTGCTTCCAACCATAAACAAAAGCTGTGTCGCGCAATCGGGGCCGAACAATCGTCTCAAGCCGCTGGAGGGATCATGAGGGTATCCATTTTCTGGAAACTGGTGGGAATGATCGTCGCAACCATCATTTTTCTCGCGGGCTCCATCTTTTTTACGGTCAATTATTTCGTCATCCGTGGATTCGACCAGGAGGCCCAGAACAAAATCGAGACGTTTCGGGGAAGCGTGGATCACGAAGTGGACGACCTGCGCCAGGCCCTGCTGGCCGATGCCTTCCTGGTGGCCGAAAACCTGGCCGTGGCCCAGGCCGTGGTCGAGGGCAACGGGGAGTATCTGAAAAAGGTCGCCAAGGATCTGATGGACAAGACCCTGGTCGAGTTCGTGACCATCTCCGACAAGGACGGCAATGTCCTGGCCCGTGGCCATTCGGACAAGACCGGGGACAGTGTGCTCAACCAGACCAACGTGAAAAAGGCCCTTGCCGGGCAGCAGAGCGCCGGCATCGAACCCGGGACCGCCGTCAAGTTCTCCCTGCGCGCCGGCTGTCCCATCAGGTTGGACGGAAAGATCGTCGGGGTCGTCACCCCCGGCATCGACCTGGGTACGCATAGTTTCGTGGACAGCATCAAGAAACGAACCGGGGTGGAATGCACCATCTTCGAAAAGGATACCCGCCTGACCACCACCATCGTGCGTGACGGCAAACGGGCCGTGGGCACCAAGATGGACAACCCCAAGGTCATCGAAACCGTGCTCGAAAAATCCCAGCCCTTCATCGCCAGGAACGTCATCCTCGGCCGGAACTACGACACGGCCTACTGGCCGCTCATCGACGCCGACGGCAAGACTGCCGGCATGTTCTTCATCGGCTCGGATCGGGCTCTCGTCGAAAAGGTGGAGGAGGAGATCGTCACAGCGGTCCTTATCGTAACCGGAATCGTGGCCCTGATCATGATCGTGGCCGGGATCCTCTTCGCCCGCTCCCTGTCGCGGCCGCTCGGAAGGGCCACGTTCTTTGCCGTGGCCGTGGCCGAAGGCAACCTCAACGAAACCCTGGTGGTGAAAAACAAGGACGAGATCGGAACTCTGGCCGAGGCCCTGCGCAAGATGTTGGACAACCTCAAGGCCAAGATACTTGAATCCGAAGAAAAGACCAAGGAAGCCGAGGAACAGGCCCAAAAGAGCCAGATCGCCACCAATGAGGCCAATGAGGCCAAAAAACAGGCCGACTTGGCCAAGCGCGACGGAATGCTCCAGGCGGCCTCCCAGATCGATACCGTTGTCGAGCGCCTGACATCCGCATCCCAGGAACTGTCCGCCCAGGTGGAACAGGCCGGCCGCGGAGCCGAACTGCAACGCGAACGCGCCGGGGAGACCGCCACGGCCATGGAGGAGATGAACGCCACGGTGCTCGAGGTGGCCAAAAACGCCAGCCGCGCCTCGGAGAGTTCGGATGCGGCCAAGCAAATGGCTGAAAACGGCGCGACGGTGGTCCGGCAGGCCATCGAGGCCATCACCCAGGTTCAGACCCAGACCGTGACGTTGAAGGAAAACATGGGCAGCCTCGGCAAACAGGCCGAGGAAATCAGCAAGATCATGAACGTCATTGAGGACATCGCCGACCAGACCAACCTCCTGGCCCTCAATGCCGCCATCGAGGCCGCCCGGGCCGGCGAGGCCGGACGCGGATTCGCCGTGGTCGCCGACGAGGTTCGCAAACTGGCCGAAAAGACCATGAATGCCACTCAGGAAGTCAGCCAGGCCATCATCGCCATCCAGACCGGGGCCAGGAAAAACATCCAGAACATGGAGGAGGCCGCCCAGGCTGTGGAAAACGCCACCGGACTGGCCGGGAAATCCGGAGAGGCCCTGTCCGAGATCGTCAAGCTGGTGGACGCTGCGGCCGATCAGGTCCGGTCCATCGCCACAGCGGCCGAGGAGCAATCTTCCGCCAGCGAGGAGATCAACCGCAGCATCGAGGAAATCAACCGTATTTCATCGGAAACCAGCCAGGTCATGAGCGAATCGTCCCATGCCATCCAGGATCTGGCCATGCAGGCCGGAGAACTCCAGGTGCTTGTGGCGGATCTCAAGACCCAGGAATGATCCGGAAAAAGAAACGGGCCGGGAGACAGCTCCCGGCCCGTAAAGCAATCACCCTTTCTCGACCGCCTTTGCGCCACGCGTGCTGATCCGTTTTGCCTACGCCGCAAAGCCGGACATGGCGACGACCTCCACCAGGCGTTCCATATCCTCCGGAAAGACCTGACCGATGGTGCCGATGCGGAAGGTATCGGCCCGGGAAACCTTGCCGGGATAAATGACGAACCCCCTGTCCTTCAGGACATCGTAGAAACGCCGGAAGGTGAATCCCGGCCACTGGGGAGTATGGAAGGCGGTGATGATCGGGGAACGGCAGTGTCCGGGCAAGAGGCATTCGAATCCCAGGCGGGTCATGCCGGAAACCAGGGCGGCCTGGTTTTTTACGTATCTGGCGTGTCTGGCCGTCACCCCGCCCTCGGCCGCCAGTTCCTCAAGAGCCCGGCAAAAGGCCCGGACCACATGGGTCGGCGAGGTGAAACGCCATTTGCCGCCGGCATCCTCCATCACCCGCCATTGGTCGTACAGGTCCAGGCTTAAGGACCGGGCCCGACCGGCAAGACGTTCCATCTCCCCGCGTCTGGCCACCACGAATCCGAATCCCGGCACTCCCTCGATGCATTTGTTGGCACTGGAGATCAGAAAGTCCGCCCCGATGTCGGTCATGTCCATGGGGATGCCGCCGAAGGAACTCATGGCGTCCACGATGAAGGTTTTTCCGGCCTGCTTGACCAGCCGACCGATCTCGGTAACGGGGTTGAGCATGCCCGAGGTGGTCTCGCAGTGCACAACGGCCACGTGGCCTATCGCCGGGTCCTGTTCCAGGGTCAGGGCCAGTTCGGAAAGTCCCGGAGGATCGAGTTCCCCGAAATCGAGCAGGGTCAGGGGGATGTCAAGACGCTCGGCGATCGTACCGATACGCAGGCCATAGGCGCCGTTGGCCAAAACCAAAAGCTTGCCGCCTCTGGGCACGGCCGTGCCGATGACCGCCTCCACGCAAAACGTGCCGCTGCCCTGCATGAGCACCGCGGTCAGGTTCTCCCCTCCTCCGGCCAGCCGGACAAGTTCGGCCCGGACTCCCCGCACCAGGGCGTTATAGTCGTCATCCCAGGTGCACCAATCGCGAAACATGGCCGCCTTGACCGCCTTGGAGGTGGACAAGGGGCCTGGGGTCAAAAGCAGATAGGGATTGTCGGGAAGCAGTCTGGGGTCCATACGCCATCCTTTGTCGACGTTTGCGGCGGGCCATCCCCGTCCGCCGCCTTTTCCGGGGCCGCGCGGCAAAAAAGACCGCGACAGGGCGCAATGCGCCCCGATCCGGACTCCGGTGGTCTTTTTGCCGCGAAAACCGGGCGTCCGGCCCTACGGCCTGTCCCCAAAGGCCAGGCGGGAATTGATTTCCTCGATGATAGCCGGGCAGTCGCCGATGCATGTGGCCAGGAAATGCGCACCGGCCGTCACCAGCCGGTTCTCGGCCATCTCCCGGCGCTCCCGCCGCTTGACCGGATTCATGGCCGCAAGCTCGGATTCGGAAATTCCCATCTCGTTTCCGGATTCGGTCAGGCCCACCGTCCACATGCCGGCGTTCAATCCCTCGTGGACGTCGCTGACCGTGTCCCCGATCTTGACCACAGCCTCCAGGGGATACACTTCCAGGGCCACGGCGTTTTGCCAGCACATAAACGGATACGGGCGTCCGGCCGGGACATCCGTGGGGCAGGTCATGAAATCCGGGGCGTACCCGCGCTCACGGGCCAGGGGCATGAGCACCTCCATCATAGGGCGGGTGTAGCCCGTGGTGGAGCCGATCGAAAGGCCCATATCCCGGAAGGCGGCCACGGTTTCAAGAAGGCCCGGAACCGGCTCGGCATGCCGGGCGATCATTTCCACCATGAGCGGCTCGGTCTCGGCATACATGGCGTCCACGTCGGTCTCGTCCGGATCGCGGCCAAAGGCCTCGCGCCATCTCGCGGCCACGCTCGGCATGTGGCACAGGGCCCGGACATGGTCCTTTTTCATAAGCCCCATGGGCGCCCGGGCCTCAAAAACAGTGACCTCCACCCCCCTGCGGGCGAAGACCTCCTGAAAGACGGCCACCGGCCCCATGCAGCCGAAATCCACGGCCGTCCCGGCCCAGTCCAGGACAACGGCGCGGACCGGGCCGGTATACACGGTATTGCGAATGAAGATGTCCATGATGCGATACTCTCCTTCCGATTCAGCCTTATTCGGCCCAGGCTCGGGACCGTTTGCGGATTCTCGCCGTGATCAGACCGTACAGGAGCCGAACGGCCACATTGGCGGCCACGATCAGCACGGACATGGCGCAGGCCGGGGCGATGTCTCCGGCGTCGTCCATGTTGGCCACGGCCACGGCGGCCAAGGGAATGTCCGCCGTGTACAGAAAGATGACCGCCGAGACCGTGGCCATGGAATTGACGAAATAGTACAGGGCGATTTCCAGGATGGCCGGCAGGCACACCGGCGCCGTCACCCGGAACATGGTGGCGTAAAACGGCACGCCCATGGATTCCGAAACGGATTCGAATTCCCGGTCGAGCTGGCTTAGGGCCGTGGTGGCCGTCAGGTAGCCCACGGTAAAAAAGTGCACCACGTTGGACAGAACCAGGATGCCCATGGTGGCGTACAGTCCGTTTACCGGATTGGGAACGCGAAGTCCGAAAAACCCGAAGGACGGGGCGTTGAAAAAAAAGATGTAGGACAGACCGATAACCAGCCCGGGCAAGGCCAGAGGGACCAGGCACAAAAAAGAGGCCGCCCGGCGGACCAGGGCCATGCCTGAAGATTTTTCGATGAGATAGGCGGCGGCGAACGTCGCCGCCGTGCCGAGCACGGCCGAGGCCGCCGACATCTTCAGACTGTTGCCGAAGGCCTGATACCCTCCTCCGCCCATGCGCGAAAAATCGTAATGCGCCAAGGTCAAATCCAGATTGTAGGGCCAGACCTTGACCAGGGAGGCAAAGACGGCCACGGCGAAAAAACCGATCACGGCCAGGGCGACGGACAGACAGAAAAGAAAAAACAGCCTGTCGCGCCGAAGATCAGGGACAGGAACCAGGGGCACGCAATGGGCCGCGATCAGGGCCGACTGCCGTTTGCGGCTCATCCGGTCGGCCACGAAGGCCAAAACCGTGGGGATCAGCAGAATTACGCTGACCGTGGCCCCCATGACGAAATTCTGCTGGCCGATGACCTGCTTGTAGATGTCCGTGGCCAGGACGTTGAAAAAGCCCCCTACCACCTTGGGCGCGCCGAAATCCGTGAAACACAGGATGAACCCTACGAAACAGGCGCTGACCAGCCCGTACCGGACGCCGGGCAGGGTCACGGTGAAAAAGACACGCCCCGGGGACGCGCCCATGGAGCGGGCCGCCTCGTAGAACCGGGCGTCGGTGGCCCGCAGGGCCATGGTCAGGATGAGCACCGCCTGGGGGAAAACGTACAGCACCTCGGCCAGAAGGATGCCCACGGCCCCGTACAGGCCGATGTCCAGGCCGAAGGGCAAAAGACCGAAGAATCCCGTGGTCACCAGGCCTTTTTTCCCGAACAGATAAATCAGGACGATGCCGTTTAAAAGCGTGGGCGCGAACAGGGGCATCATGGCCACGCCGAAAAAAAAACCCTTGGCCGGGATGGCCGTCCGGGTCAGGGCGTAGGCGTAGGCGAATCCCAGGCCCACAGCGACACCCGTGGTCAGGATCGAAACCAGCAGGCTGTTGCCGAAAGAGGCGGCCAGGGCGGGCGTCTCGAAGTACTGCAGGAAATTCTCGAATCCGACGAACCGGCCGGCCTTGTCGCTGACGCTTTTGACCACCAGCGTGGACAGGGGCAGGACCACGAAAACAACCAGCCACAGGCACAACAGGATCAAAAGCACGACCCGGACGGTACGATCCAGGTCCATCTCGGAAAAAAAACGCGACAACGGTCTGGCCGTCCACGCCATCCCGCCGTTCATGTCCGCTCCGCTTCGCCGGCATAGACGTGCATGCGATCAGGACTCAGTCCCACGGAAAGCCCCATGTCGGAACGAAGCTCCAGGCGGCGCACGACCTCGGCGGACACGTCGGCCACTATATCCCGTTCTCCCCCTCCGACGAACAGGGTCACGCCGACCCGGAAAAACCCACCCCGAAATTCCAGAAAGCGGGTCTTGGCCGGCCAGAGGTCTCCGTCGTTTAAACCGCTTCGATTCACGGTCACATCCTCGGGACGAATGGCCAGGGTTACCTGCTCCGCATCTCCCAGGCCGGCGGCCATGCGCGGGCCGTCCGTCCCCCGGATGGAGCGATCGCCCAAAAACACGGTTCCGTCCGGGAGGCGTCTGGCTCCCGCGATGAAATTCATGGAACCGATGAACGAGGCCACAAACGGGGTGGCCGGATGATCGTAGATGTCCCGGGGCGGCCCATCCTGGGCCACGCGTCCCCGGTGCATGACCAGGATGCGGTCGGCCATGGTCAGGGCCTCCTCCTGGTCGTGGGTGACCATGACCGTGGTCACGCCCAGACGGCGTTGCAGGGCCCGGATCTCGCTGCGCAGCATGACCCGGACCTTGGCGTCCAGGGCCGAAAGCGGTTCGTCCAGAAGCAAAAGTTTCGGGGACAAGGCCATGGCCCGGGCCAGGGCCACCCGCTGCTGCTGACCGCCGGACATCCTGGCCGGGTAGGCGTCGCCGAACCCGGTCAGCCCCACCAGCCGCAACAGTTCCTTGACCCGGTCATGGAGAGCGCCCTTGGCCCGGATCCGGCTGCGCAGTCCGTAGCCCACGTTCTGGGCGGCGGTCAGGTTGGGGAAAAGGGCATAGGACTGAAACACGATGCCCACATTGCGCCGGGACACGGGCAACCCCGAGACATCCTTCCCGGCCAGTACCACCCGTCCCGCATCCTGCTCCTCAAGCCCGGCGATGATCCGGAGCATGGTGGTCTTGCCGCAACCACTCGGGCCCAGGATGCACACGAACTCTCCGGCGGCCGCGCCCAGGGACACCTCCCGCAGTGCGAACACCTTCCCGTACCGCTTGGTGACGTTTTCCACCGCCAGATAGGACTCCGCGCCACGTGGCGCCTGTGCCGGCATGAGAACCTCGTTCGGCGCGGACCGGGAGGACCGGACCGCGCCAAAAAAGAAGGTATCCGTTTCGTACCGTCCCTATTTCTTCGGCTCACTCTTCGAACCATAGCGTTTGGACCACTCCTCAAGGATCCGGTCCCGGTTCTTGGCGGCCCACTGGAAATCGTTTTTGACCAGGATATTGAACGGATCGGCGGGATAGCCCTCGGGAATGGCCACGCCCGTGGGATAGGCGGTCAGGGGATAGACCTTGGCGTACATCTTCATGACCTCGCCACTCAGCGCCCAGTCTAGGAAGACCTTGGCCTCGGGCTTGATCGTCGCCTTCTTGATCAGGGCGTTGGCCTCAACGTCCCAGCCGCAGCCGTCGGACGGGAACACCGTGTCCACCGGCTCGCCCTTCTGCTTCTGGATAATGCCCCGGTAGCCGAACGAGATGCCGATGGGGAATTCCCCGGCCCCGGCCATCTTGCAGGGCTTGGAGCCCGAATGGGTGTACAGGGCGATGTTGTCGTGCAGCTTGTCCAGAAACTGCCAGCCTTTCTCTTCGCCCATGGTCTGGAGGATGGCCGAGACGGTCAAAAAGCCAGTGCCCGAGGAGGCCGGATTGGGCATGACGAGCTTGCCCTTGTATTCCGGCTTGGCCAGATCGGCCATGGTCTTGGGGATGGGCAGCTTCTGCTTTTCGGATTCCACGGTGTTTACGCAAAAACCCGTTTCCCAGGCCTTGATGCCCACCCAGTGCGGGGGATTGGCCGGATCGCGGAACTGGGCGGCCACCTTGTCCAGATTCTTCGGGGCGTAGCCCTCGAGCATGCCGTTCTGGTCGCATACCAGGAGACTGGTGGCCGCCGTGCCCCAGACCACGTCCGCCTGGGGATTGTCCTTCTCGGCCAGAAGCTTGGCCGTGACGATCCCGGTGGAGTCGCGCACCACCTTGACCGTGATATCCGGATGCTCCTTTTTGAAAAGTTCCAGGTACCCCGGATATTCATCGTCCTCCAGGGCCGTATAGACCAGGATATCCCCGGCTTTCGCCAGATTCGGAACAACCAACACCAAGGCAACGACAACCCCCCAGAAATGACGGAGCATCCGTTTCCCGAGCACGTTCATTCCCCACTCCTTTGCTGGCGTTTTATGAAAAATGAAATGTGGCAGGCACACATGACAATCCGGAGTCAACAGGCAGACAAACCCGTGACCATGAACGAACCGGAAAGATGCGCGAGAATGTGGACGAGGTGGGAAAAATGGTGTTCACCCGGGCAAGAACACTTCCCGGAAACATTTTCTACCATGATCCAAACATATAAAGAGATATCATTCATGTTGACGAGCGCTTCGGGGCTTGGCTACCTATTAGGCACCGGAGGGCACGCGGCACGCGCCACCCGGTCCGATAACACCGTTCCGTCCATGACTGGCCAGGATGCGAGCGGTGTTCTTGCGATGCCCCGCTCTTTTTCCCGTTCCCTCAATGCGTGCCGCACGAGGAGAGAAGATGTTTCAAAATATGAAGTTGGCTGGAAAAATCGGTTTGGGATTCGCCCTGGTCCTGGCCATCGCCCTGGCTGTGGGAGTGGTGTCCTTGACGTCCATGGGGTCCGTCAAAACCCAAAACATGATCCTGGCCCAGGTGAACGTCCCCGAATGGTCCATATCCGGCGTCATCGAGCGCCATCAGCGTCTGGCCGGGTATTACAACCTGGGCTACAGCCACAGCATGGACCCGGAATGGCTGAACAAAGGCCGCAAGGAAATGGCCCTGGCCCGGGAAGCCATGAACAAGGGGCTCGAAACCTTTCAAAAAAACAACGCCGCAAACGATGCGGGCGATTTCGCAACCGTCCTGCGGGAAATCGCCTCGTCCATGGACGCCTATGACGCGGCGGTGAAAAAGACCGAGCAAAGCGTGGAGCGTACCAAGGCCGCCAGGGAATCAGCCCGAAAAATGGCGGCCCAGTTCGCCGAACACATCAACACCTATCTGAAGAATCAACAGACGGACATGATCCGTCAGATCGAGGTCCACGATTCCCTGGAAGAGCTCAAGCTCCGTCAGGACCGTATAGATCGTGGACTGGCCATCCTGGTGGCCGGAGAAAACATCCGGACCGGAATTTGGGAAGCCCAGGCCATGTCCGACGCGACACTTTTGGAAAAAATGTCCGGCCAGGCGGATGCCCTGGTCCGGCTTGTGGACGACCTCTTGGGCGTGACCCGCAAGGAGGAAAACCGACGCCAGTTGACAGCGATCAAGGACTCCGTGGGACAGTACCGGACCGTCATCCAGAATATCGCCACGGAACAACGCGCCGCGGCTCCCCTGACCCAGGAACGGATCGCGACCTACTCCGGGGTGCTCGACCGGGCCGCCGACCGGGCGGTGCTGGCCGAAAAAAGCACTTCGGGCATGGCCGCGAAGGCCTTCTCCGACCTGCAATCGGCCATGTCCATGACCTATGTCGGACTCGGTCTGGCCCTCGTGCTGGGCATCCTGGTGACGGTCATCATCACCAGGGCCATCACCGGCCCGGTCAACAAGGGTGTCGCCTTTGCCCAGGCCATGGCCCAGGGGGACTTCACCACAAACCTGGACATCGACCAGAAGGACGAGATCGGCATCCTGGCCAAGGCCCTCAACAACATGGTCGACAAGCTGCGTGAGGTGGTGGCCGAGGTGCAGTCGGCCACGGGAAACGTGGCCTCGGGCAGCGAGGAGTTGTCGGCCTCGTCGCAGCATCTCTCCCAAGGAGCCAGCGAACAGGCCGCGGGAGTGGAGGAAATCTCTTCCTCCATGGAACAGATGGCCGCCAATGTGCGCCAGAACACGGACAACGCCCAGCAGACGCGTCAGATCGCGCTCAAGGCCGCCACCGATGCGGAACAGGGCGGCGAGGCCGTGTTCAAGGCCGTGACGGCCATGAAAAATATCGCCGAAAAGGTCACCATCGTACAGGAAATCGCCCGGCAGACGAACCTTCTGGCCTTGAACGCGGCCATCGAGGCCGCCCGGGCCGGAGAGCACGGCAAGGGATTCGCCGTGGTGGCCGCCGAGGTGCGCAAACTCGCCGAACGCAGCGGCGCGGCCGCCGCCGAGATCGGGGAATTGTCGGGATCAAGCGTCGCCGTGGCCGAACAGGCCGGAACCATGTTCACCAAGCTCATCCCGGACATCAAGCGTACCGCCGAACTCGTGGACGAGATCGCGGCCTCCAGCACGGAACAAAACGCCGGGGTCCAGCAGATCGGCAAGGCCATCAGCCAGTTGGATCAGGTCGTACAACAGAATGCCTCGGCCAGCGAAGAGATGGCCTCGACCTCCGAGGAACTGGCCGGGCAGGCGGAACAACTCCAGGCCACCATCTCCTTTTTCCGGGTAGGTGGGGACACACCCACCCGGCAGGCGCGCAAAACCTTTTCCCAGGCCGGGCTCAAGGTCCAGCCGGGTGTTTTGAAACAGGACGGGACCGACTCCGAATTCACCCAATTCTGACCAGGATCATCGCATGTGAACACGGCCGCCTTTCCTGACCAAAGGGAAGGCGGCCGTGTCGTTGTGCCGAATTGTGGAACCGAAAGATCGTCGCAACATGCGGGAACGGCTTACAAGGCGCGCACGGAAAACAGGGGCGGATGCTCGAAATGCTTTTTGACCCAGCAGGCCTCGACCGCCCGCACGATGGCCTCCCGATACTTTTCCGGGAAGCCGGGAGGCAGAGTGACCTCGATTTCCACCGTTCCGACAAGCCTGGTTCGGGAATCCGGTTCGCACCTGACAGACAAGGCCAGCCCACTGGTGTCGATATTCCGGTTCTGGCAGAAGGCCAGGGCGTAATGCCCACTGCATGTCGCCACGGCCGCGAAAAAAAGTCTCCCCGGCTCCGGCGCGGCGCCCTCCCCGCCGTCTTTCACCGATTGATCCGTCAAAACGGCCATGTCTCCAAAATCCGCCAGGACCTTTTTCCCTCCGGGAAAGGTCACGCCGATGCGCATACTCTCCATATCGCTTCCCTCCCGCCCGCAAGGTAGACGCTCAAGGCCCACTCGGGCAAGAGTCCCCCAAGCCTTTCCGTCGGAGGAGCCGATACGACCCAAAAAATGCTTTGCGGCCCGGACGGCGTCATACTAGAAGGAAACGCCCGCACGCTCCCGTGCCGAAATCCATTCAAGGATCCTTCATGCCCGAAAACACGATTTCCCCGGACGAGGCCGAAAAAACCTCGTCCGTCGTTCTGTCCATGCTCGGCGTGAATATGATGGTGCTTATGGCCACCCTGGACATGAGCATCGTCAACGTCTCCCTGCCCACCCTGGCCACGACCCTAGGGGCGGATTTCGCGACCATCCAGTGGGTGATCTTGAGCTACGTCCTGGTCATCGCCTGCCTGCTCATGCTCATCTCCAGGCTCGGGGACATGAAGGGCAAAAAGCGCATCTTTTCCAGGGGACTTTCCATCTTCACCGCGGCTTCGCTTTTGTGCGGGCTGGCCCCCAGCGCCCCCTGGCTCATCGCCTTCCGGGCCCTGCAAGGGGTTGGCGCGGCCATGAGCCAGGCCCTGGGCATCGCCATCGTCACCGAGATCGCACCGCCAGGCAGGCGCGGCCGGGCCATCGGCCTGGTGGGCGCCACGGTATCCATGGGCCTGGCCTTGGGCCCGTCCCTGGGAGGACTGCTCATCGACCTTGCAGGCTGGCGCTTCATCTTTCTGGTCAACGTGCCCCTGGGCTTGGTTGCCCTGCGCATTGTGGCCCGGCACATGCCCGCTCTGCCCCCGGTCCACAGTGGACAACGGTTCGATCTGCCCGGGGCGGTCATCGCCGCGGTGACGCTCGGATGCTACTGTCTGGGCATGACCATGGGCCAGAAGACGGGATTTGCAAGCATGACGACCATGTGTCTGCTCGGCCTGTCTCTGGCGGGACTGGCCGTCTTTCTTCAGGTCGAGCGGCATGCGGCGGAACCCATGATCGATCTGAGCCTGTTCCGGGATCCGCTTTTCTCCCTGAACCTGCTCATGTCGGTCCTGGTGTTCGTCTCCTTAAGCGGGGGGTTCATCGTGCCTTTCTTTCTCCAACTTGCCCAGGGACGCACACCCCGGGAGATGGGCCTTTTGATGATGGTCGTGCCCCTGTGCATGGGCCTTTTCGCCCTGATCTCCGGAACCCTTTCGGACCGCTTCGGCCCCCGGGGATTGAGCCTGCTGGGCCTTTTTATCGTAGCCGGAGGCTTTGCGCTCATGACCGGCCTGACCCCCGAGACCCCCTGGTGGGAGTTCGCCCTGCGTTACGCCCCGGTGGGCGTCGGCATCGGGCTTTTTCAGGCCTCCAACAACACCGCCATCATGAGCGCGGTCCCTCGGTCGCGCCTTGGAGTTGCCTCGGGCCTGCTCAACTATTCCCGGGTGTTCGGACAATCCACGGGCATGCCACTGGTGGGCTCGGCCTTCACCGCCTTCGTGGCCTCCTTCTCCAGTCTGCCCACGCGTTCGGATATGACCCGGGTCCCTCCCGATCTTCTGGTCGCGGCCTTCGACCGCACCAACCTCTTTCTCTTCTTGTTGGTCATGGCGGCCATCTGTCTAGCCGCCCTGGTCTGGTGGCTGGACCGCCCCGGCGCATCCGATCGACCCTGAAAAACCTCACGAACACACTTGACGGGGGGGACTCCCCGAATTATTGTTCATATTATGAACGATAAGCCATCCTCGTCCCCAAGCCCGTCCAGCCGCCTCCGGGAGGCCGTGGAACGCTTCTACGGCTGCTGTCAGGAGCGAATCAGCATGCAAAGCGATCGCTTCGGGCTGCCCCCGGCCGAAATTCGCGCTCTTGTGCTGCTTGGGACCTGCCGTTACCAGACCGCCAAGGAACTGGCCCAGGCCATGGGCGTGGTCAAAAGCCGGATTACGGCCGTGGTGGACGGACTGGAAAAGAGGGGGATGGTCAGACGCGTCAAAGACCCGGCCGACTCCCGGGTGGTTCTGGTCTCCCTGACCCCCGAGGGAAGGCATCTTCATTCCCAACTCGAGACCTTTATGGACGATCTGTTCCGTCGGGTCATGGAACACATCGAATCCGACCGCCGTGACTCGGTGCTTGCCGCCCTGGACACGCTTGCTGCCGGCATGAAGGCGGTCAAGGAGGAGGCGTGTGGCCAGTAGGACCTTTTTTTGGACCATTTAGTTCACAGCATGAATTTTATTGGCCTCCAGAACAGGCGTTCAACCGGTTTTCAAAGGAGAAAAATCATGGACGACGTCACCACGCACCGACGTTCCACATTCATCTGTTCCCGGGGCACCCTGGATGGTGCCTATCCGTCTTTGGTCCTGGGCATCAACACCGCCAGGATGAGACGTGAAGCCTATGTTTTCTACACGTTTATGGGCATCAACATCCTGCGCAAGGGCTATCTCTCCAAGCTCAAGTTCCATCCCCCGGGATTTCTGGGGGCCATGCCCGGTATGTCCGCCCTGGCCACGTCCATGATGAAAAAGCAGATCGAAGAGGCCAACATCCCGGATATCGAGGAACTCATGGAGGTCGCCCAGATCGAGGGGGTCAGGCTCGTGGCCTGCCACATGACCATGGGGATGATGAAACTGACCCGTGAGGATCTCATCGACGGAGTCGAAATCATGACCGCCGAGGAGTACCTGAAACTTGCCGATGGCTGCCACATCAACATGTTCACGTGATGGGGAGGCCTCAGCGTGGGATGGCGTGCGGCCTTGCCGCGATGCGGCGCACGGCGGGAAACCGGGATGAACGAAATGCAAGGGGAAGGACATGAAAGGCTATTGTTTTCTGCATTGCGGGATATTTACGGGCCTGGATACCCAGGCCCTGCGCGGGACCCAGGAGACGTTGCAGGAGCTTTTCCCGAAAATTCGCCACGACCCCGAGGCCGACACCCTGGAGGTGTGCGGCTCACGTGAGATACATCACGACCCTGAGACCATCATCAAGGTTTTCAATCTATTGGCCTCTGTACTCGGTCCCGAGGGCAAGGGACAGATCATGCTCCACTGCGACGGACACGAGGTCTGTTATTTCCGGCGCAACATGTGGAAGCTGCTGGCCGTCTTCGTCCCCGAGGATCCCTTCGAGGGCATGCACTACGTGGCGGAAACGTAAGGCGCTCGGCGGCCTGCGGGAAATTCCTCGCGAAATGGGCACGCCAGGCAACACCACCGGGCGGAGTATTCTGGTGCGGTTCACAATGCGGTCATGGCCAGCCGGGCGGCGGCAAGATCGAACAGGGCATGTCCCACGGTTTTAAAGACCACCGGTCCCGACTCAAGACCGGTACGGACAGGGGTTGCGTCCACGATCCGTTCCAGGGGGATGACGGCGGACATGTCCACTCCGGCCCGGAGCAGATCGCCGGCCCCGGCCGAGGCGGCTTCCAGGTCGTCCACGTAGATCCGCGCGGACCGGACCATATCCGCCGGAAGCTCGGCCGCCTCGGGGGTGAACGACCCCACGGCGGAGACAAAGACATCGTCACGCGCCTTCGAAGGCAACACAGGTTCGCGGGATGTGGTGGCCGTCACCACAAGAGGCGTCCGTTCCAGCGCATTCTCGATATGTCGCAGGGCTACGACCTCCGCTGTCGCCCCCTTTTCCCGCAACATCCCGGCCAGGGCCCGCGTCTTGGACTCGGTCCGGGAGGTCACGAAAAAATCGCGTACCCCGAGCCCTTCCAAAAAGGCCAGGGCATGAGCCGTAGCCTGCACCCCGGCGCCGACCACGAGCAGCGGGCCTTTCGCGTCCTGGGCCAGGAGCCGGGCGGCCAAAAGGCTCAGGGCGGCCGTGCGCCGGGACGTAACCGTGGGACCGTCGAGGGCCAGGACCGGCTCCCCGGTGGCGGCCACGGCCACGGTCACCTCGCCCTGAATCGCCGGCAGGCCCTGTGCGGGATTCCCAGAATGCACGGTGATGCGCTTGACGGCAACGATGTCGCCGTCCGTGGACGGCATGACCAAAAGCACCCCTCCGGGAAGGGGCAAATACAGCCGGGCCGGGGCGGAAACCCGGCCCAACCGTTTTTTCACCAGGATGTCGGCCAACATGTCGGCCAAGAGATCAAACGGAAGGACTGCGGCCGTCTTTTCCGCGTCGAGCCGGATCATGGCGTCTTCGAATGCGCGTGGGACCCCTTGGACAGCCAGGACTGCAGCTGATCCATGTAGGTATAGAAGACCGGCGTCAGATACAGGGTCACCACCTGGGAGATGACCAGCCCGCCGGCGACCACCAGACCCAGGGGCTGCCGGGCGTCGCCGCCCGCGCCGTAGCCCAGGGCGATGGGGAAGATGCCGGCGATGGCGGCCACGGTGGTCATCATGATCGGCCGGAAACGGGTGACGCAACCGGCGAACACCGCGTCAAAGGGCGTCTTCCCTTCCTTTTCGGCCTCGATGGCGAAATCGATGACCATGATGGAGTTCTTTTTCACAATGCCGATGAGCATGATGATGCCCACGAATCCGTAGAGGTCCAGTTCGCGGCCGAACACAAGCAGTGTCACAAGGCCGCCCAATGCGGCGGACGGCAGGCCGGAAAGGATGGTGATGGGATGGATGAAGCTCTCGTAGAGCACGCCCAGGATGATGTAGATGATCATGATGGCCAGAAACATGAGAAAGGGCACCGAGCCCATGGACTCCTGGAAAGCCGTGGCCTGGCCCTCGAAGAAATAACTGATGTCCGTGGGCAGCTCCTTCTTGGCCAGATCCGTGATGGCCGCTACGGCCTCGCCCAGGGAATATTTCCCTGCGGTGTTGAACGAGATGGTCACCGAGGTCAGCTGCCCGGTATGGTTGACCACCAGCGGCCCCACGCCTTCTTCCATGCGCACGAGTCCGGACAGCGGCGTCAGGACGGGCAGGTCGGTGTTCGGATCAATGGTGGAGGAACGGACGTAGAGCTTGTTTAAGAGGTCCGGACGGCGCTGGAATTCTGGCTTGACCTCGACGATGACCTTGTAGGTGTCCGTGGTCGCGTAAAGGTTGGTCAACTGTCTGGCGGCATAGGCGGTCATGAGCGCGCCTTCGATGGAGTTCGCCGTGACGCCCAGGCTGTTGGCCTTGTCGCGGTCGATGTTGACGAAGACCTGGGGGCCGTCGATCTGCATGTCGGTGTTGACGTCGGCCACCTGGGGCAGCTTGCGCATGCTGGTCTCGAACTTGCGCGCTGCCGCATACAATTCTTCGTTGTCTGGGGAAAGCACTGTAAACTGATACAGGGCTTTGGTCTGCTTTCCTCCGATCTGGATCGAGGGAGGGTTGTACATGAAGACATAGGTGTCCGGCAGGGTGGCCAATTGCGGCCGCAGGCGGTCGATGATCTCCTGGGCCGACGCCTTGCGTTCCTCCATGGACTTCAGCAGCGGGAACATGGCCGCGTTGTTCATGGACGTCACCGGCCCGCCCACACCGATGACCCCGATGAACTTCATGACGTCCGGATCGGCGGCCACGATGCGGCCGATCTTGAGAATGCGCTCCTTCATGCTGTCGTAGGAGACGCTCTGCTCGGCCAGGGCGAAGCCGTAGAACATGCCAGAATCCGTGGCCGGAATGAACCCGGTGGGGATGACGGTGAAAAGCCACAGGGTCAGGGCCAGGATGGCCATGGACAGGAGCATGACAAAAAACCGGAATCTGATGGCCAAACGCAGGGTCTTTTCATAGCCGTGCTCGATGGCCTTGAAGAACCGTCCCGACTCGCCCACATGGCCGGACAAAAACCGGCTGCACAGCATGGGCGTAAACGACAGGGTCACGAAACCGGAAACCAGGATGCAGGCGGTGATGGTCACGGCCATCTCGTTGAGCACCCGCCCGAGAATGCCGGCCATGAACATGATGGGGATGAACACCACGGCCAGGGACAGGGTCATGGAAATGATGGTGAAGCCGATCTGCCGTGCGCCGTCGAGGGAGGCCTGCATGACCGGCTTGCCCATTTCCGTGTGCCGGACCACGTTTTCGATCATGACGATGGCGTCGTCCACCACGAAACCCACGGCCAAAATGAGCGCCATCAGGGACAGGTTGTCCAGGGAGAACCCGAGGACCTGCATGGCTGCGAGCGTGCCGATCAGGGCCGCCGGCAGGGCCAGGGAGGCGATGATCGTGGCCTGGAGGTTTTTGAGGAACATGAAGACCACCACGACCACCAGGGCGATGGACAAAAGCAGAGTGAACTGCACGTCGTTGATGGACTCCTCGATGGAGACCGAGCGGTCGTAGAGCAGGTCCACCTTGACCGACGGCGGCAGGGTGGCCTCGATCTGGGGCAGAAGGGCCTTGATGGCGTCGACCACGGCGATGGTGTTGGTACCGGCCGAGCGCTTGACCGCGATGACGATGCCCTGATCCTGGTCGAAAAAGCAGGCGTTCTTGTCATTGATGGTCGAGTCGATGGCCTCGCCGACATCCTTGAGCCGGACGGGCTTTCCGTCCCGATAGGTGATGATCTGGCGGTTGTAGGCCGCGGCCTGATGCAGCTGTCCCCTGGTTTTTATGGTGTAAAGTTTTTCCTCCCCGTAGAGCGAACCGGTGGGCAGCATGACCGTTTCGTCGGAAAAGGCCTCCGCCACCTCGTCGATGCCGATCTGCAAGGCGGCCAGCCTGTCCGGATCGACCTGCACGCGCGGAGCGTAGGTCTGGTCGCCGTAGATGGAGACCTGGGCCACACCGTTGATCATGGAGATGCGCTGCGTGAGATAGGTCTTGGCATAGGCGGTGACCTTGTACAGCGGCAGGGAGTCCGAGGACATGCGGATGTAGAGCACGGGCATGTCCGCGGGATTGACCTTCTGGAAGGTCGGGGGGCTGGGCATGGTGTTGGGGAGGCTGCCCTGGGCCGCGTTGATGTAGGTCAGGACGTCGGTGCCCGCGCCGTCGATGTTTCGCGAGAGATCGAACTGCAATGTCAGGGTGGTGGTGCCCAGGGCGTTCACCGAACTCATGGAGTTGAGCCCGGAAATCGAGGAGAATTGGCGCTCAAGGGGGGTGGCCACGGCCGAGGCCATGGTTTCAGGGTCCGCGCCGGGCAGCGAGGCCGTGACCTGGATGGTCGGGAAATCTATGTTGGGCATTTCGCTGACCGGCAGGGAGGTGTACGACACCATACCCAGAAAGACGAGGGCGAACATGATCAGTGTCGTGGCTACCGGCCGCTTGATGAAAAGATCGGTCATCTCCGGTCACTCCGAGGCCTTGCGTGGTGTGTGCCGCACGGATGCGCAACAGCCGTATGGGAAGGGGGACGCAACACTAGTTGGCTGCCTTGGCCTGGTCCGATGCGGCGTCAGCCTTCGGCGTGGAATTCGCAGCGCCGGACCGGTACTGCTCTTCGGTCACGACCTTGACCTTCGAGCCGGGGAAAAGCTTGAGCAGTGAGGAGGTGACGACCCTGTCTCCCGGGTTGATCCCCTGCTGCACCACGGTCATGGGGCCGATGCGCCGCCCGATGGTCAACGACCTGATCTCCACGGTGTCGTCGGCCTTGATGACGAAGGCCTTGGTCCCGTCCTGGGTGGTCAGCAGGGCGTCCGAAGGGACCAGGATGGTGCCGGGGATCATGGTCAGCACCAGGGTTCCCTCGATGTACTGGCCGGGCCAGAGTTTCTTGTCCGCGTTGGCGCATTCGGCCTGGATGGTGATCATTCCCGTGGAGGTGTCCACGGTGTTGTCGATGACCGTCAGTTGGCACTGCGCCGCCACCTCGGTCCGGCCGGGAAAGCGGATATCGACGGGGAGCCGCCCCTTGGCCGCATAGGCGCGGATATCGGGCAGGGTTTTTTCGGCCACGGCCATCTGGACATTGATGGGCTTGATCTGGGTGACCGTAAGAATGGTGTCCTTGTTTTCCTCGACGAGATTTCCGGTCTTGACCTGCTGCAGACTGCACACCCCGTCCACCGGTGAGTTGATGGAGCACCAGGACAGGTTGATCTCGGCGTCGGCCAGGGCCGCCTCGTCCACCCGGACCTGTTCCGTGTCCTGCTGGTAGGCGGTGCGTTTTTGTTCATAATCGTCCTGGCTGATGACCGCTTTTTGGACCAGATCCTTGTACCGCAACCAGTCCCGCCGGGATTGCTCGGCAGTGGCCCTGTCGCGCAGAAGCGTGGCTCTGGCCTGGTCCACCTTGGCCTGAAACGGGGCCGGATCAATGAGCACAAGCCGTTCTCCGGCGGCGACCTCCTGCCCTTCCTTGAAAAAGGTCTCCTTGATGTACCCCGTGACCTGGGCCCTGACCGTGACCGTGTTCAGGGCGTAGACATGGCCGATGCCGTCCACGTTGAGCGGCGCATCCACAGCCTGGGCCGTTATCGACGTCACCTCCACGGGAGGGGGAACGGCCGCCTTTTCGGGCTTTTTCTCGCATCCGGAAAATACGAAAAGCGAGACGACGATCCCGGTTGCAACAACAAAAGATGAAAAACGTCCGGCCCAGGTGCGATTGTTCATTGCGTTCCTCGATGCGTCGCGGACACGGCGCACAGGCAGATGTTACCCAATTTGCGCGGGAACCGTAATCTTTTTAGCCTCTCAGGGCAAGGCCGTTCCTGATTCTTTGCCTGGGTCATTTTCTTAACATAACAACGCCAGAAATGATTCCCAATGGCATGGACAGCATTCCGTATCACTCGCCGATATAGGGTCCTGTGAGCGACTTCCAATAGTTCCTGTCAATACGAAGGTCCAGCAATGCAATGTTGACGGGTTTGCGCAACGCACTGTCAAGGGGGAAGGCAAAGGCGTACACCGTCGGATCAAAGCTGACGGAGAGCACCTCGACCTTTTTCGAAAATTTTTCGCGAACCGCATGCAATAAGAGCGGCCTGTCGTCCACCACAGCGTCCACTTCCCTTTGGGCCAACGCGCTCAGGGCCGCGTCCAATTCGTCATACACATGATATTTGATGTGATGATGACGTAAATACGCGGCGGCGGCCCCGTTGGGCACGCTGGCCACCACGGCTGTGGGCAGGTCGCCGGGACCGTTGACCTTGCCGCCGATACGCCCCACGGTCAGGGTGGTGGTGATGCTGGCGGTGAAGATGGAGACCAGGACCACCGATGCGAACATCCAGGCCATGCCCAAAAGGCGTCCGGAAACGCTCTTGGGCGCGGTATCCCCGTATCCCACGGTGGTCATGGTCACGGCGGACCACCACATGCCGTCCACGAGCCCCCTGGCCCCCCTTCCGAACTGATCCGGATTGATCCGGCGTTCGATCCACCAGACCACCAGGCCGCTGCACATGAGCAGGACGCCCATGACCGCGACATAGGCCAAAAACTGGGCTGAAAGCAGTTCCTCGACCACATGGAAAAAGATGTTCCCGACCGGCTGTCTGGGTACCGCGATGCCCAGTCCTCCCGAGTAATACACCTGGGAAAAATCCATGCGTGGAATGAGTTCCGGCGAAACAGGCAGGGAGCTTGCGGCCACCTCCACTTGGCCATGCTCCACGGCGGCGATCAGGCCTTTCTGGTCATATTCCCTGATGAGAAAGTCCACATCGAGTTTCTCGGCCACATCCGTCCACAGATCGATACTGATCCCCTGCCAGTTTCCCTGTTCATCCTTGAAGGAAAAGGGCGGCGCGATCATGGCGCCGACAATGAGCGTCCGTCGCGCCTCGGGGGCATCCTGGCGCCCTTCCTCCAGGGCGCGGGCGGGATAGGCCACCACCAGAAC
The DNA here is from genome assembly GCA_049324675.1 of Thermodesulfobacteriota bacterium. Taxonomy (GTDB): domain Bacteria; phylum Desulfobacterota; class Desulfovibrionia; order Desulfovibrionales; family Desulfovibrionaceae; genus Desulfolutivibrio. The sequence goes on along the minus strand of JBMONM010000153.1, from coordinate 29,867 downwards.
ACCCCAGGTCATCATCGCGACGGCGAGAACTTTTCCCATGAGGATCGGCTCCAGGTTGCATATGACAAAATAACGTCTTCTGCGATCCATACCGGCACGCCCTACTCCTGCATCTTTACGGTCACCCGGGACAGGTTCCACTTTCGCCTGGCATGGACCCGGCGTATCTGGCGGACCGTCCTGAACGTCTCGCCCCGCTTCTCCCTCAGGGCCGCCCGGGCCTCCTCGATCTGCATTTCCTCGGTGCCCTTGGGCTTGTATTTGACCTTGACGCCCTGGAAGGCGAGCATGATTTTGTTTTCCTGGAAACGGCGGTCGATCTCGGCCATCATATCCGATTCCGTCGTGAATTTCTTCATGTAGTCGTCGATCCAGACATACAGGTCGAATTCCACGCCAAAACGGCCGAATTGACGGATGTTCACCTCGGGTTTCGGTTTTTTGAGCACGTTCTCATTGTCCTTGGCCACCGCCAGAAGCAATTTGCGCACTTTTTTGATCTTCGCCCCTGGGGCCACGGCGATGGGGATGGTCAGGCGGGTGGTGGCGTCGTGATAGCTCAGGTTGACGATCTCGCCCTTCAGGAAACTCGAATTCGGGATGATGACCATGGTGTTGTCCAGGGTCCGCACGACGGTGTTGCGGACGGACACGCTTTCCACCCGTCCCAGGTTCTTGCCCTGCTGGATGATGTCCCCTTTCTTGATGGAACCGCCGAACATGATGATCATGCCGCTGACGAAATTGTTGACGATGTCCTTGAGGCCGAACCCGATCCCGACTGACAGGCCGCTGGCGATCCAGGCCAGGGCCTGCAGGGGGACGCCGAAAAGGTGCAGACCCAGAAGCACGTATCCCACCCAGATCAGATAGGACGCGACGTTGTCCAGGGCATGGGCGAGTCCCTGATCCAGTTTCCTGCCGCGGATCGTGGCCAGCGCCGTCAGGCTGCGAAGCCAGGAGAGCAGGATGCGGGCGGCGAAAAAACCGATGACCAGCCCTACGACGGCAGCCGGGGTGATGGTCGCCACGCCAATGTGTACGGAAAGGTCCATGACGTAATCCGCAAACCCCGGACCGCCCATGTAGTGCAGCACCCAGGTGAAATAGAGGGCGTAAATCACGGTCTGGGCAAAGGGCAGAACCATGCCCAGCCCCTGTTTTCCCTGCCGGCGCTCGTAAAGGGATGTCAGACCCCGGGTGACCGTTCCGGCCAGCCTCTGGGTCAACAGGAGCATGAAAAAGGCCTGGGTCAGGATAAGGGCCTGCGGACCGAATCCGGCCAGGCAGACCGGGACCATCACGGCCATGCCGTATCCGGTGACGGCCGCGAAGTCGCGCAATCCCCGCCCCCCGTGAGAGACGCTTCGCAGACGGTACAAACGGACCGAGGCCGCAAGGCAGGCCAGGGTCCAGACAAGGTTCAGCAGGGAGGCCGGGGTGTTGACGGCTTGGAGAAAGGCCCCAAGGGCGAACAGGACAAAAAAGACGCAAAGAGGCCGTTTCGAGAGCGGAACCATCCCGTCGCGGGATTGTCCGATCCCGGGAGAGGGATGCCTGGAAAGGACCAGCATGACCCCGAGGGCGGCCAGGGTCACCCAACCCAGGGCGACGAACTGGTTGTTGGTGAACAGGGTGAGCTGGTTGGCCAGATAAAATGCCGCTCCGGAAAAAATCACCATCCAACCCAAACCGGGGACACCGGCCCCTTTCCGGACGGCGGAGGCAACCGTCGCTGTCCCCGGGGAATGTTCCCGGGTCGACGCTATCGGCTCCGCATCCGCGTCGCCCGGAGACAGGGGAGAGTTCGCGGAGGCATCCGGATGACCTGCCGCCCCCCCCTCCCCGATCGTGTCGGACACGGTTTCCGACGAGGGTTCTGGACGGGCGTCACCGCCACGGCCCGTAACCCTGCGGCGGCGGATCGCCACACTGCCCAGCAACACAAAAAAACAAAAAAAGCCCGCCGCATACAGAAAAAATGGCTTCCACCTGACCCAGGTGACCAACGGCCCGCAAAAACGCGGGAAACTCTCCCTCCATTCCGCCAGGTCGTCGATCAGGGACTGCCAGCCTTCCACCGTGAGCAAATTGGCGGAGGGGGCGAAATAATACCGTTTGAGGCTGTCGACGAAACCGGCGGAAATGTCCTCATGGGCGGCGGCGATGTCGTTTTGCAGGGTATCGGCCTGGGAAAGGGCCGCGTCCACTTCGGCCTTGATTTCGTCGAGGTCTTTTTTGAAGGCGCGAAATCGGGCCACTGGAGCATCCAGGGTATCGCTGGTGTCGGCCGCATAGTCCAACGTCAGGCCTTTTTTTCGAATGGCCCGGATGGAGGCGTAATCCTTTTTGGCCTGGGCCAGCCTGGCTTGGCGGTCATCCAGCGGAGCGCGTTTGAGTTCCACAAACCGCTCAAGCTCCCGAAGCTGGATTAAAATGCTGCGAAAGGCCCATGGAGTTTCGCCGGCCACGCCGCGCAACAGGATAAGCTGGTCCAGTCGGTTGTCGGCCTTGGCCAGGGCATCGCCCAGAGCGTTTTTCATGTCCGGCAACATCCGGCGCAAGGCCTCGCTCTGACGGATGCGCAGGTCCAGATCCTTCTCGATGCCGCGAAGGATGGTCCGCCAGGTCTTGGCTTCGACAGTCCGCTCGACGTCCGAAATCGCCGTGGCCGCGTCGGAGGCCTGCTGGTCGCATCGCCCCTCGCCAAGCCACCACAGCGGCATCCACAGCAACATCAGCGTTACAACCACCATCCTGGACGCAGGCATGTCCCACCCCATGAACTGAGGTTATTAGGTTACCGTGGCCAGCTTCCAGTCTCCGCACATCGAAGCGTGGACATCACAGTCCGGCATTATCGGGTCATGTATCCGTTCGGCCCGTCCCAGGCAAGCCGGAGAGGTGACGCAAGAGGGGAAAAGCCCATGTTTCACGACCATCCGAGGCCGATCCGCACGGCTTCCATAACGTTCCAGGCAAGCATCCCTTGACTGGCGGCCATCAATGGTTGAAATCCCACCAAAATGTCCCTCGGCATCCAAGGACGGTGCATGGGTTTTTGCCCGGTAAGCCCGGCGTCGCCACGGCAGCGGATTCAGCCGGAATCGGTCCGTGTTCCGGCCCCACACCTTTTTACCCGGAAAGGGCGGCGTTATTATGAAGACATCGCGCCTTCTGCTTCTTTTCGTGTTGTTGGCCGTGACCGCGTCCGCAAGCCATGCCCAGGACCCCGCCTGGGACCTCGATCTCGGCCCCGGCGCGACCTTCTTTCCCTCCCTGGCCGTGTCTCTGGCCACCTTGCGCCTGGACACCGGCCCCGACCCCAGGGAACTGGGGGATCCCAACGGCCTGCTCGGCGTGGTCGTCACGGCCCCGCGCGACGGGGCCAAGGCCGACGTGGAGATCGTCACCACCACCCTCATCGCGCCAAGCCGCATCACCGTGACCCTCCCCAAAAAGGGGGTGCGCTACTCGATATATCCCTATCTGAAGTACGATCCCGACCGCATGGTGCTCATCCGCCAGCCCTTCGCCGAGACGGTCACGGCCAGGCTGACGGTGGACGGCGCGCCCAGGGGCGAAAAATCCGGCCGCATCACCGTGCGCTCCATCAACGACTGCGTATACGGATATGAGGAGGACGGCGGCTGGAACGACACCTCCTGGCTGTTCGCGGCCTACGTCAATGAAAACCACCCGGCCGTGGAGACCATCCTCAAGGAAGCCCTGGCCACGGGCAAAGTCGATTCCTTTGCCGGCTACCAGGGCGACGCCGACGACGTGAAAGACGAGATCGAGGCCGTGTGGAAGGCCCTGGCCCGACGCAAAATCCACTATTCCAGCATCAGCGACTCTTCGGCCGAATCTGCCCCCATCTGGAGCCAGCACGTGCGGCTTGTGGGCGAAGCCCTGTCCGCCAGGCAGGCCAACTGCGTGGAAGGCTCCTGCCTTTTCGCCTCCATTTTCAGGAAACTGGGCCTGGACGCCTCCCTGGTGATGGTGCCGGGGCACATGTTCGTGGGCGTGGACCTGGACGAGGACGGCGAGGAGACCCTGTATCTGGAAACGACCCTGCTCGGCGATAAGACCTCGTCTTTCGACGACGCCGCCGACGAGGGTGACGAACAGTATGAAAAATACGAAGCCCGGCTCAAGGATGACCCGCGCATCCGGTGGCGGGACAAACGTCCCCGCAAAAAACGCGGCAAGGGCGACGACGACGACCTGGGAATCATCGACATCCGGGTGGCCCGGGAATTGGGCATCCTCCCCATCCGCGAGCCAGGGGCGGACAAGGCGCGGTTCGGCAAGTAGATTCGACCGCCGGCATCGGACTTCTGGACGCGGACGTTCGCATGTCCGCACATCACGATGTTGACCACGAGGGGAAACAGGGCGTGAGGCCAGAGTGGGGCCAGTTCAAAATCAAAACAAAAGAGGGGATACGGTTTCTATCCGTATCCCCTTGAAATTCCTTGGTACCGGGAGAGGGACTCGAACCCTCAAGGCCTTGCGACCGCCGGATTTTGAGTCCGGTGCGTCTACCAATTCCGCCATCCCGGCAGGCAGGAAAAAAGTCTCTATGCGCAGGCCTTCCTCCTGTCAAGAAGCAGGACGGAACGCCGCTTGCCCTCAGGGGGCGGAACTGCTACTCCCCCCCCGGTCCCGCCATCGGCAGGCGGGGAAAGGAGCGTCCATGGTCCCGGTCGGTTCCCTGACCAACGCCGCAGCCATCATTGTCGGCGGCATGGCCGGCCTTCTGCTGCACGGCAGGTTTCCGGAGCGGGTCCGGACCATCGTCTTCCAGGCCCTGGGACTGTGCGTGGCCGTCATCGGGCTGCAGATGGCCCTCAAAATGTCCGAACCCCTGCTGGTCATCTTCAGCCTCATCCTGGGCGGCGTGGCCGGGGAGTTGCTGGACATCGAGACCCGCCTGGAACGCCTGGGGGACCGGGTCAAGGCCCTGGCCCGCTCCAAGAACACCCTGTTCACCGAAGGGTTCGTCACCGCATCCCTGATCTACTGCGTGGGGTCCATGGCCATTCTCGGCTCCTTCGACGAGGGGTTGCGCGGCGATCCCACCATCCTTCTGACCAAGGCCATGCTGGACGGCTTCGCATCCGTGGCCCTGGCTTCCACCTACGGCGCGGGGGTCCTGTTCTCCAGCGTGCCCGTATTCTGCTACCAGTTCGGCCTGACACTTCTGGCCGGCGCCTTCCAGGGGTTTTTCACCGAAACGCTCATGGCCCAGATCACGGCCGTGGGCGGAATGCTTATCCTGGGCATCGGCATCAACCTTTTCGGCCTGGTCAAGATCAGAATTTCCAACCTGCTGCCCTCGCTTGCCGCCGCCGTGATCCTGAGCCTCATTTTTCTCTGATTTCCCTCCCGACAGGGCAGGTTTTCTTTACGCCGCCCTTCAAATCCGGTACAACCCCCGTCCATGCATGAACTTTCCATCGCCCAGAACCTCCTGGCCATCATCCAGGAGGAGATGCACAAGCACGGGACGCCACGGCTCATTTCGGTCAAGGTCAAGCACGGCCGGCTCTCCGCCATCGTGCCCGAGGCCCTGGAGATGGCCTTCGAGGCCCTGACCATCGATTCTCCGCTGGCCGGGGCCAGGCTGGACACCGAGGAGGTTCCGCTGGTTCTGTCCTGTCGGGCCTGCGGCAAGCAGTTCTCCCCCGAATCCACGGACTACGTGTTCGCGCCATGTCCGCAGTGCGGCGAGGAAATCGGGCATACCGTGGTGTCCGGCAAGGAACTCTACATCGAATATCTTGAACTCGACGAAGCCCAAGGAACGTGAGACCATGCAAATCCCCGTCGTTCGCAACATCCTCGAGGCCAACGCCCGCGTTTCCGATGACCTGAAGGCCCTTTTTGCTGAAAAAGGCATTCTTGCGCTCAACATCATGAGCTCCCCGGGAGCCGGCAAGACCACCCTTCTGGAACGCACCCTGACCGAGCTCAAATCCGAATTCTCCATGGCTGTCATCGAAGGCGACCTGCAGACCGACAACGACGCCCGGCGCGTGGCCGCCACCGGAGCCCAGGCCGTGCAGATCAACACCGAGGGCGGCTGCCACCTGACCAGCGCCCAGGTCTTGGCCGCGGTCAAGGAACTGTCCATCGACGGCCTGGACATCCTGTTCATCGAGAACGTGGGCAACCTGGTGTGCCCGGCGGAATTCGACGTGGGCGAGGACCACAAGATCACCCTGCTTTCGGTCACCGAGGGAGACGACAAGCCGGAGAAATATCCGCTGATGTTCAACATCTCCTCGGCGCTTGTGCTCAACAAGGTCGACCTGCTCCCCTATGTGGAGTTCAACCTGGAGCGGGCCGGCGCTTTCGCCAAAAAACTCAATAACGCCCTCAAGGTGTTCCCGGTCTCCTGCCGCACCGGAGAGGGGCTCTCGGCCTGGTACGATTGGCTGCGCGCGGCCAGGGCGGCAAAAAAGAGGTAGACGCGCACGGTGTGGTTCTTTCCCGCTTTCGCCGTCCGGCGGTCACCGGATCGCCATGACAGAAAGCGACGATTCAAGTAGGTGTTTGTGATCGACAACCACGCACCCAGGAGGCGAACCCACCATGAGCGAAAAAACAGTCCTGTATGAAACCGAAGGCTCGACCCTGACCTACGACGCCGGGGTGCTCCTGCAGCGCATCGCCGACGGTCTGTGCCAGGGGAAAATCGAACTCGAAGGCAACGAATCACAGACCGTGAGCGTGCCGCTGGCCAACGATGTGGCCATGGAGATCAAGATCAAGGACAAGGCCAAAAACGGCGGAATCAAGCGGGTCCTGGAGATCGAAATGAAATGGCTCCTGGACGCCCCGCAATAAAGCCGGCATCCGATCAGGCCGCCTCGTCGCCGGACGGGGCGGCCTTTTTTTTGTCTTTCTGCACAAGAGCTTCCCTCGGCAGACGGACATGAAAGGAACTGCCCTTTCCCAGTGTGGACTCCACCCATATCCGGCCGCCGTAATGCTGGACGATGTTGCGGCAGATGGCCAGACCGAGTCCGGTGCCCTTGGGCTTGTTTTCCAGGATGTCACCCTGGGTCGATTGCCGGAATTTTCGGAAAATCGTCTCCATGTCCGCCTCAGGCACCCCGACCCCTTCATCGCTGACGGTCAGACGCAGGCCGTCGTCATCAGGAACGGCCACGACCCGGACCAGCCCCTTGTCCGTGAACTTGGCCGCGTTGGAGAGCAGGTTGATCAGGACTTGAAGCATACGATCCGGGTCTACAAAAAGATCGGGCAGTCCCTCGGGCACATCCAGGGACAAGCAGATGCCCGGCTTTTCGTCGAACAGGGCCCGTACCGCACCCACGGCGCGCACGATCAGATCGGACACGGACAACCGCGCATCACGCCATTCCATTCTTCCGGACTCGATCTTGGACAGATCCAGAAAGTCGTTGAGCAGCATGGTCAGCCGGTCACTTTCGGTGATGATGATGTGCAGATTGTCGTCAACGCGTTTGTATTTTCCGGAAAGCCCCTGCCCCATTCCGGTCATCCGCGACAGGTCCTTGAGAATGAGCTTGGCAAATCCCCTGATTGAGGTCAGGGGAGTGCGCAGTTCGTGCGACACGGAGGACAAAAAGGCGGATTTCAACCGATCCAGTTCCAACAGCCGCTGGTTGGCCTCCTCCAGTTCATGGGCTTTTTCGGCCAAAGCCCCGGTCCGTTCGGCCACCAGCTGTTCCAACGTCCGATTGAACTCGGCCAGGGCCTCCTCGGCCCGCTTGCGGTCGGTAAGGTCGATCATGGACACGATGCACGAATCCGTACCCTTGATCATGGCCACGGTCAGGGACACAAAGAGAATCTCCCTGGCGCGCCCGATGAAGCGGCAATCGATGGTTCCGGGGTGTCCGTCCGCGGCGGCCCGGCGCCGAAAAAACTCCTCGATGGCCAGGGCGTCGCTCTCCAGGGTGAATTCCTTCCAGCTCTTGCGATGCTCCACTTCTCCCCGCGGATAGCCGGAAAGACGTTCAAACTCGGCGTTGACCAACTCGATGATCGAGGTCTCGGTATTGACCAGGAGCATGGCCGTGGCCGTGTTCAAAAAAAGCGACCGGTACTTGTTTTCGGATATCTCCAGGGCTTCCTGGGTCTTCTCCAGACGATCGAGCATGTCGTTGATGCTGTCGGAGAGTCTGGCCAGTTCGTCCCGCCCGGAAAGGGCCACCCGCTTGCCCGCCTCGTGGCGTGTGCCGATCGTGCAGGATTGACGCTCGATGAGTCCCACCCGGGAGATCACCCGTCGTTCCAAAAAGAGAAGCACCACAACGGCGAATCCCAGACCGGCCAGAAAGATTGTGGTGAGATTGTAGTGCATCATGTCCACGCCCCGGCGATAGATATCGCGGGGCATGGCCACGGACACGATCAGCGCCGGCTTGTCGAAGATATCCCGGACGAGGGCGTAGCCCGTAAGGATCGATTCATCTTGCGGCACCAGGATCACCCTGTCCGCGAAATCATTCTTCATGACCGAGGCCGGAAAGGCTACAGCGCTCACTGGCCGGATGAAGAGATCGAGCCGGGTGACGTCCGCAAGCCTGGCCGTTTCCTTCTCCCCCAAAAGCGTGCCCATAAGCAGGACGCCGCGCGGGCTCCCTGAGGAATCGCTCTTGACGATGGGATGCATGGCCGCCAGAAGCGGCCCCTGGGGGAGCAGCAGCACTCCATCCCGGGGCGTCCGGTCCGTGGGACCGAAGAGACGGACGACGCCGGCACGCATAATGTCCAGAATGGGCTGCGGGATCTCGGCAGGAACCTCGCCGTGGGGTTCAAGGAAACGCCCCCAGACCAACCGTCCGTCGGATGCGAAGAACGCGATCACATTGAGGCCCTGATTGCGAAAGGTTTCCGTGGGCAGGTTGGATGCGACGAAAGATCCGCCGGGATCGTTCACGAATCCGTAGGCGTCGTCCCAGTTGGCCCAGTCGATGGCCAAAAGCATCAGTTGGGAAAGACGGGAACGCAGGGCATTGACGCCGCGCTCCACATTCTGGCGGGCGATGTCCTCTTCAAGGGTTTCGAAACGGTCGAGGATGATATATCGCGAAGCGGCATAGAGTCCCACGAGCAGGACGGCCAGGGTGAGGCCGATAAGCAGGATGGTCGCCCTTCGCAAGCCCATGGAAACCTTCCGAAAGCTGATTCGGTGAGACGATATGGGAGGTCCTTTCGGCGCCGGGCCGGGAAGTCTTCTCCCAGGCGGATAGTATCTAGGCCGGAGGGTCCAGGAAGTCAAACCGGTTGAAAAGACTTTTCATCATCCACCTTTTCCTCCCCGCCCGTCCTCTCCCAGTTCCTTCAGTTCACGGCGGCGACGTTCGAATTCGCTCAAAATGCAGCCGCAGTAGTCCTGGCGGTAGATGCCGAAGGACTTGGAGAGTTCGATACCCTTTTTCCAGGTGGGCCGATAATCGCGGTAGAGAAAGGCGGTTTTGGACGCCCCGGCGATATCGCGCCCGAGGTCGCGGATAAGGTCGTGCTTCTGTTGCCGGCTGTAGAGCAGGGTCGAGGTGAAAAGCGGAAAGCCGCCGCGTCTGGCGACCTTGAGGGTGCGTTCCAGGCGCAGGCGGTAGCAGTGGAAACAACGGTTCTGTTCGCGGAAGGCGGTTTCGCGCAGGTAAAGGGCGGGGTCGTATTCGCGGTCGAGGAAGATGACGGGGAGGTTCAGGCGCGCGGCCACCTGGACCAGACCCTCGCGGCGGCGCAGGTATTCCGAGGCGGGATGGATGTTGGGGTTGTAAAAGAGGCCGGTGACGGCGAATCCCTCCTCCCGAAGTCCCTGGACCACGGTGATGGAACAGGGGCCGCAGCAGATGTGGACGAGGACCCGGTTGCCGGACGTGTCGCGCGCCGTGTTCATTCGGTGATGATGGCGATTTTTTTGTTGAACTCCGTCTCGAAACTGGAAAGCCGGTCGCGCTTCTGGTTGAGCAGGTAGATCGCCAGTTCGGTGGTGACCTTGCAGGGCACGACGTCGGGTGAACTGTTTTTGCGCAGCACCCGGTAGAGTTCCTTCAGGGCGGCCATGGCCTGCCATTCGAGGTTGCGCCTGCTTCCGGCCCCTTTGCAGCAGGGACAGGGCTCGGTGGTGATGGACACGGCCGAGGAGCCGATACGCTGGCGGACCATTTCCAGAAGGCCGAAGCGGGACATCTTGCCCACGTCGGTGCGGGCCCGGTCGGATTTCAGCGCGCCGCGCAAGGCCTTTTCGACCTCGGCCACGTGTTTGCGATCCTTCATCTCGATGAAGTCGATGACGATCTGCCCGCCGATGTCGCGCAACCGCAATTGGCGGGCGATCTCCTCGGCTGCCTCGACGTTGGTTTTGAGCGCCATTTCGCGAAAATTGCTCTCGCCGCCGATCTTGCCGGAGTTGATGTCCACGGCGGTCAGGGCCTCGCCCTGGTCGAAGACCAGACGGCCGCCGCTTGGGAGGGTGACCTCTCGGGAATAAAGTTGCTCGATGTAGCGGCGCAGGTTGAAGCGATCCCACAGGGCCAGGTCCATATCCGAGTGCTGCTTGACGATGCCCGGACGACGGGGAAAGACCAGGGAGGCCATCTCGGCCACCTTCTTGGCGGTTTCGGGTTCGTCCACCCAGACCTCAGCCACGTCGTCGGTGAGGTAGTCGCGCACGGCCCGGGCCGAAAGGTCGAGTTCCTGATAGACAAGACTGGGCGTGGGAGCCTGGGTGCCCCGCTGGCGGACCTCCTTCCACAGCCGTTTGAGGAAGGACAGGTCGCGCTCCAGAGCGCTTTTGGACTGGCCCAGGGCCGCGGTGCGCACGATGATGCCCAGGCCCTCCTCGAGCTTGAGGCCGGCGATGGCCTCCTTGAGGCGTTTGCGCTCCTCCTCGTCCTCGATCTTGCGGGACACGCCGCGCTGTTCCCGGCCCGGGGTGAGCACGAAGAAACGACCCGGCAGGGACAGATAGGTGGTCATGAACGCGCCCTTGGAGCCGGTAGGCTCCTTGACCACCTGGACCAGGACCTCCTGGTTCTTTTTCATGGCCTTTTGGATAGGCGGGTACTTGGCCTTGCGCTCAGGTCCCTGCACGATGAGGTAGTATTCGGGATGGACCTCATCGATCTGCAAAAACCCGTTGCGTTCGGCCCCGTAGTTGATGAAGGCGGCCTGCAGGGCGGGGTCGATGTTGTGGATTTTCCCCTTGTAGATGTTACCCCGGGTTTTGACCTGGTGCACCATCTCCACATAGTATTCGGTCAGGACGCCGTCCTCGGCCACGGCCACCTCGACCTGTTCGCCGGGCAGCACGCTGATGAACATCTTTTTCTTGCGCTTGGTGCTCTTGGACATGAAGTTTCTCCCGGCCGCCGCCACTCGGTATCGGAAAAGCCCCGGGGTCATCGCCGGCCCGGCAAACCCAGGGAAGGACGAACCGTCCTCCCGAAAGGGAAAAAAGGGCATGTCGGAAATCCGGCCGACCCCCGTCTGATGCGGGATTCTCCCGAAACAGCGCGGCATGCGGCCAAAAAAGTCTCTGGATGAAGACGGCGTCAGCCGAAGTAGAACACATCGTCAAACGCCGCCTTGGCCTGAATTTTCTTCTCGCGGACCAACGTCTCGACGGCCCGCCGGATGTCGCCCTCGGCCAGGCCGAGGGCGGCGGAAAGCTGTGCAATGGTCTGGGGCCTGCGCCCCAGGGATGCGGCTACCCGGGAAACGATTCCTTCCGAGGCGTCGCGACGGCCGGGGCAATCGGCCGAACGGCCGCGCAAGGCGGCCGGGCCGTGCCCGTCCGTGGTTTCGGTCAGAACCGCGCCCAATGATTCCCGAAACCGGGCCAGAGTCGCGGACGAGGCCGGACGGGCCTGTGGCCAGGCCCCGGGCCGGGTCATGGTCACCACGTCCACGCGGTCGGGCCTTACGTCCCGGCAATACTCCCGCAACCGGGCGAGATTGTCCTCGGAATCGTTGATCCCGTCGAGCACAAGGATCTCCAGATACATCCGCCCGTCGAACTCCGCCCGGAATTCCAGAAGTCCCCGTCGGATGGCCTCCAGGGACACGTTCCGATGCGGCCGGTTGATGATGGCGAACTCCTCGGGCACCAGGGTGTCCATGGACGGCAGGACCACATCGGCGCCAGCCAGGCGTTTGCGGACGGCCGGATCGGACAGGAGGCTCGAATTGGTCAGCACGGCCACGGGAATGCCGGGAAGGATATCCCGACAGCCGTCGATGATCCGGTCCATGTCCGTGTTGAGACACGGCTCCCCGAGACCGCCCAGGGTGACCGCATCCAGGGCGGGCGGTCCGGAGGCGGCGAAACCGGAAAGCTCCCCAAGCAGGCGCGCGGCCGGGACGTAGGGCTTCTGAGCCGTGGTCAGGGCGTCTGTGGGTCCCACCTCGCAATAGAGGCAGTCGAAGGAGCATATCCTCGCGCCCAGAAGGTCGAGCCCCAGGGACAGACCGAGGCGGCCGGATCGCACCGGGCCGAAAACATACGTGGAAATGTCTCTCGTTCTCCCGCTTTTTCGTTGTCCGCGTCGTGGCATCTTGACATGGCGGGGCGCTTGAGGACAACTGTTTCTTTTAAGGAATTTCAGGAGGAACGGATGCTGGAACCGGGAGATTTGATCCTGCTTGTGAGCCCCAAGGGCAAGCAATATCTTCGGAAATACGACCCCCAGGCCAAGCTGCACACCCAGGAGGGGGTCCTTGACCTGGCCCAGGTCCGGGACGCCGGGTACGGCGGGGTGATCGCCACGCACCTTGGACATCCGTTCCGCATCCTGCGGCCCTCGACCTACGAGCTCATCAAGGGGGTCAAACGGTCCACCCAGATCATGTACCCCAAGGAAATCGGCTACGCGCTCTTAAAACTCGGCATCGGCCCGGGAACGCGGGTGATCGAGGCCGGAAGCGGCTCGGGAGGCATGACTCTGGCCATGGCCTACCACGTGGGCGACACGGGCCGGGTGTACACCTTCGAGCGGCGTCCGGAATTTTACGAACTCGCGGGCAAAAACCTGGAGGCCGCCGGCCTTTCCCACCGGGTCACCCGTTTCAACCACGATATAAGCCAGGGTTTCGCGCCGCCGGACGTAACGCCCGGCGACCCGGCGAGCGACCCCTCCGGGGCCGACGCCCTGTTTCTGGATGTGCGCACGCCCTGGGACTATCTGTTCCAGGCGGCCGCGGTGGTCTGCCCGGGCGCGCCGGTGGGATTTTTATTGCCCACCACGAACCAGATATCCGACCTGTTGCGGGGCCTTGAAAACACACCCTTCGCGGACGTGGAGGTGCTGGAGATCCTGGTGCGGCGCTACAAACCCGTGGCCGATCGCTTGCGGCCCGAGGACCGCATGGTGGCCCACACCGGCTTTCTGGTCTTTGCCCGCCACGCCGGAACGCCCCTGCCCGCCCCTGCGGCCGAACCCGATCCGTCATCCGCGGCCGATCCCGGTCCGGCACCCGTGTGATGATTTCCTTGCTTTTTTTCGAGGAGGGGGTTATCTGACGCCGTTTTTAAGCTAGAATCCAAAAAACCCCTTCGTTTTTCACAGGAGCAGCCGATGACCCGCAAGGACCGCACCGAGGGCATTTACAGCCGTCGCGAGGTGCTCGACGAATCCGAACGCCGCCAGTATTACCAGATCCAGATCAAAGATCTTTTGACCTACGCCTACCGCTATTCCGAAGACGTCAAGAAACGCTTCGACCGGGCCCAGTTCCAGGTCGCCAAGTTCAAGACCCTCTCGGATCTCAAGCATATCCCCATCCTGAAGAAAAAGGAGCTCATCTTCCTGCAGTCCATGGGACCGCGCCTGGGCGGCCTTCTGACCAAGGACATGGGCGAGCTGCGGCGCATCTTCCTGTCCCCCGGCCCCATCTTCGACCCCGAGGACCGCGAGGACGACTACTGGGGATGGACGGAAGGATTCTACGCCTCGGGATTCCGCTCCGGCGACCTGGTGCAGGTGACCTTCAACTACCACCTGACCCCGGCCGGACTGATGTTCGAGGAGCCCCTGCGCAACCTGGGCTGCGCCGTGGTCCCGGCCGGCCCCGGCAACTCCACCACCCAGATCGAGATCATGCAGAAGCTGAGGGTCACGGGCTATGTGGGCACGCCCTCCTACCTCATGCATCTGGCCCAGAAGGGCGAGGAATCGGGCATCAACCTGCGCAAGGACCTGTATCTCGAAGTGGCCTTCGTCACCGGCGAGAAATTCTCGGAAAAGATGCGGGCCAGCCTGGAGAAAAAGTTCGACCTGATCATGCGCCAGGGCTACGGCACGGCCGACGTGGGCTGCGTGGGCTACGAATGCTTTCACAAGACGGGGCTGCACATCGCCAACCGGGCCTATGTGGAGATATGCCACCCGGACACCGGCATTCCGCTCAAGGACGGCGAGGTGGGCGAGATCGTGGTCACCGCCTTCAACAAGACCTATCCGCTCATCCGGCTGGCCACGGGCGATCTGTCCTACATCGAACGCGCCCCCTGCCCCTGCGGCCGGACCTCCCCGCGCCTGGGCAACATCGTGGGCCGGGTGGACACCACGGCCCGCATCAAGGGCATGTTCGTCTACCCGCACCAAGTGGAACAGGTCATCACCCGCTTCGAGGAGATCAAGCGCTGGCAGATCGAGGTCACCAACCCCGGCGGCATCGACGAGATGAATCTGATCATCGAGGCCAGCAACTTCAAGCGCGAGGAAGACCTGCTGCACAGATTCCGGGAAAAGATCAAACTGCGCCCGACCCTGACCGTGCTCGTGCCCGGCACCCTGCCCCCGCAGATCCGGCCCATCGAGGACAAACGGAAGTGGGACTAGGCCGCCAGACACGATTCACGGTCCTTTTGGGGCTTGTGCTGGCCATGCTGGCCGCCCTTTGCGGATGCGCGGGCAGGACGACCTCCCGCGCCTCCGCACCCCCGGTGCCTCCGGCCCCACAAAACGATTTCGCGCACAGCGCGGCCACGGTTTCCCTGGGAACGATTCTGGACGCCGCCGGGAAGCCTCTGTTGCCCCTCGCCCTGGGAGATGCCGCCGCACGCGCCGATTACATCCTGGTCGGCGAGACGCACGCCGCCCCCTGCGACCACGAGGCCCAGGCCGCCATCCTGAAGGCGCTTCTGGATGCCGGGCTGCGTCCGGCCATCGGTCTGGAGATGGTCGACGTCACCCGTCAGGACATCCTTTCCGCCTTCGCCCGGGGCAAGCTGGCGGCGGCCGACCTGCCCCGCGCGCTTGAATGGGAAAAAAATTGGGGATTCGACTTTGCCATGTACGCCCCGGTATTCGAGTCCGCGGCCGCATACCGTCTCCCGGTGTTCGCCCTGAACCTGCCTTCCGCCCTGGTCCGCAAGGTCGGAGCGAAGGGGCTCGCGGCCCTGACCCCGGCCGAAAGCGCCCTTGTGCCCGGCCGGGTCATCCCTCCCGGCGAAAAGGCCCGCACCCGACTGGACGCGTTTTTTCAAAGCCACGCGACCATGACCGCCCCAAAACGGAAGCCGGCAGCTACCGCCCCGCCTCCGGCCGGAACCGACTCCACGCGGCTTGCCGCCTTCGTAACCGTCCAATCCCTGTGGGACACGCAGATGGCCTACAAGGCCGTGGCGGCGCGGGCCGCAAGCGGCCGGCCGGTGTTCATCCTGGCCGGGTCCTGGCATGTGGAATACGGCGACGGCATCGCCGCGCGCATCCGGATCCTGGACCCCGGGGCACGTTTCCTGACCATCATGCCCTGGCGCGGCGGCAAGATCCCCGAATCCGGCCAGGCCGACCTGCATTTCTTCTGTCCCCAATCCTTCCGCAGCCGCCTGGGCTTTTCCCTGGAAACGAACGAACCCAAGGATGGCGCACCGCTCACGGTCTTGGTCACCGCCGTGGATCCGGGCTCGCGCGCCGAACGGGCCGGACTCCTGGCCGGGGACGCCGTGGTTTTTGTGGCCGGCGATCCGGTGACCTCCCTGATGGACCTGCACATGGCGGCCATGGAGGCCGGAAAGGCCAAAAAACCCCTGGCGCTGACCGTGCGCCGAGGCGGGGAACTGCTGGACATCGCCGTGGACCTGCCGGGGCATGGCAAATGAGGAAACCCGCCCGGACGCTTCCGGACGCCGATTTGTCGCGATCTGTCGCACACCGCGGCGAGGGGACGCGATAGGACATGCCTGAACTTCCCGAGGTGGAGACCATCGCCCGGGGACTGGCCCCGGGGCTTGTCGGCAAAACCATCGCGGACGCCCGGTTTTTATGTCCCACGGTGCTGGCGGACTGCCCGTCGCAAAACGCTTTCCGGGCGGACATCGCCGGCCGGCGCATCGCCGCCGTGCGCCGCCGGGCCAAGCTCTTGCTGCTCGATCTCGACCCGGCCCCGGACAAGCCCGACCCGGCCCATCTGGCTGTGCACCTGAAGATGACCGGGCGGCTGTGGATCGGCCAGGCGGCGGACGAGGCGACCCGGCACGTCCGCTTCGTAATCTTTTTAAACGACGGGTCCGCCCTGTTCTTCCAGGACCAGCGCCGTTTCGGCTCCTGCCGGCTGCTGGCCGACCTGTCGTCCTGGAAGTTCTACGCTTCCCTCGGCCCCGAGCCCCTGGACCTTGCCTTCACGGCCTTCGACGCCCGCCTGGGCCGACGATCCGCACACATCAAGGCCCTGCTCCTGGACCAGAGCGTCATTGCCGGCATCGGCAACATCTACGCCGACGAATCCCTGTTCGCCGCAGGCATCCGGCCCGACGCCAAGGCCCACGACATCCCTCCCGCCAAGCGGAAAAAACTCCTGGCCGCCCTGCAAACGATTCTGACCCGGGCCATCGATGTCGGCGGCAGCACCATCCGCGACTACCGCACCCCGGAGGGCCTGGAAGGCGGCTTTCAGAACGATTTTCAGGTCTACGGCCGGGGCGGCGAACCCTGTCCCCGGTGCCGGACGCCCCTGTCCGTGACCAAGGTGGCCGGGCGGACCTCCACGTTCTGCCCCCGCTGCCAGGGGTGACTTGCAGGCCCCGGGACGCTACCATGCGCTCCGGGCCGGGCCGCGGCCCACCGTCATTCCATGAACGAACACGCCAAAAGAATCGCCAAGGACGTTTCCATCGTCAGCGGGGCCACCCTGGCCAGCCGCATCCTGGGCTTTTTCCGGGACGTGATCCTGGCCTCGGTTCTGGGCGCCGGCATCTACGCCGATGCCTTCTACGTGGCCTTCCGACTGCCCAACATGCTCAGGCGGCTTTTCGCCGAGGGCTCCATGACCATGGCCTTCGTGCCGGTTTTTTCCCGCCTGCGCGAGACCGAAGGCGACGCGGCCGCCTTCGCCATGGCCCGCTCGGCCATGGTCTGGCTGCTGGCCATTTTATCGGTCCTGACCGTGGTCGCCATTTTTTTCGCCGAACCCCTGACCCGGCTCATCGCGCCGGGATTTGCGGCCAAACCCGAACTGTTCGCCCTGACCGTGGACATGGTGCGCATCGTTTTCCCCTACATCATCCAGATCTCGGCCGTGGCCCTGTGCATGGGCGTGCTCAATTCCATGGGCCATTTCCTGGCCCCGGCCCTGGCCACCTCGGAACTCAACACGGCCATCATCCTGGGGGCCGCGGTGGCCTGGCTCTTCGGGCTGGACCCGGCCTACACCCTGGCCTGGTCCGTCCTTGTGGGCGGATTCGGACAATGGTCCATGCAGCAGCCGTGGCTGCGCAAGTTCGGGATGCGCTGGCGCGGTCCGTTTCGTCTGAAGGACCCAAGCGTCATCAAGATGGCCAAGCTCATGCTTCCCACGGCCTTCGGCGCGGCGGTCTACCAGATCAACATCCTGCTTGGGACTTTTCTGGCCTCGTTTCTTCCGGTGGGCAGCGTCTCCTCCCTGTATTATGCGGACAGGTTGGTGCAGTTCCCCCTGGGCGTCTTCGGGGTGGCCATCGGCACCGTGGCCCTGCCGAGCCTGGCCAAACTGGTCGCCGCCGACCGGATGGAGGAATTCACCGGCACGCTTCGGGCATCCATGCGCCTGACGCTTTTCATCAGCCTGCCGTCCACGGCCGGCTTGATCGCCCTGGCCTATCCCATGGTCACGGTGCTTTTCGGCCGGGGAGCCTTTTCCCCGGAGGCGGCCCAAGCCACGTCCTCGGCGCTTATCGCCTACAGCGTCGGGCTTCCGGCATTCGCTTGCGTGCGGCCGCTTTTTTCCGCCTTCTACGCCCTCTCCGACACCAAAACGCCCGCCTGGACCGCGGCCGCATGCCTCGCGGCCTACGCCGCCACGGGATACGCGCTCATGGGCCCCATGGGGCACGTGGGTCTGGCCCTGGCCACCTCCGTGTCCTCATGGCTCAATGTGATCATCCTCGGCATCGTGCTTCGTCGGAAGCTCGGTCCCTGGATGCCCCTGGACAAGACCCTGGTCGTCGGCTCCGCCTTAAGCCTGGGGATCGGACTTGCGGCCTTTGCCCTGTCCGGTTATCCCGTGGCGTCCCTGATCGCCATCGCGCCCCTGGCCGCAGGCTATATGGCCGTCTCGGCCCTTTTGGGAGTCGAGGAGGCCCGGATGCTGGCCGGGTTCGCCGCCCGGCTCGTGTCGCGACGCTTCCGGACAAAATCATCATAAAAGGACCTTCGCATGCCCGTTTTCGAACTCGCCATCGCCTTTCTGACCCTGGCCGGGCTGGAAATCGTTCTTGGTATCGACAACATCGTCTTTATCGCCATCATCACCAATAATCTGCCAGGGGACGTCCAGTCCAGGGCCCGAAAGATCGGCCTGCTTCTGGCCATGGGCACGCGCATCGCGCTTCTGTTCGCCATCACCTGGGTCATGCGCCTGACCGCGCCGCTTTTTTCGGTCATGGAACTGACCCTGTCCGGCCGGGACCTGATCCTTCTGGCCGGAGGACTCTTTCTCATCGCCAAATCCACCTTCGAGATCCACGACAAGATCGAGTGCAAGCCGCACGAACAGACCGCCCGCAAGGCCCTGACCTTCCGCTCGGCCGTGACCCAGATCGCCCTTCTGGACATCATTTTCTCCCTCGATTCGGTGATCACCGCCGTGGGCATGGTGGGACATATCTGGATCATGGTCTCGGCCGTGGTCGCGGCGGTGGTGGTGATGATGATCTTCGCCGACCCGGTGAGCCATTTCGTGCACCGCCACCCCACCATCCAGATGCTGGCCTTGTCCTTTCTCATCCTCATCGGGGTCTTTCTGGTGGCCGAAGGCCTGGGCAAGCACATCGACCGGGGCTACATCTATTTCGCCATGTTCTTCTCGCTTCTGGTCGAGATTCTGAACATGCGCATGCGCAAGGCCCAGGCATCGTAGCACGAAGCCGGGAAAAAGCCTCCGGCGGCCAAAGGGGCCATGCCCCTTTGGAAACCCCGAGCCCGGTCGACCGACGCGCATTCAAAATGAATACGGATTACCTCATGGACAGCCCCGATCCACCCACTGACGACATAGGCATCGCCCGCGCCTTCTTCCCCCGGGGTCTTGTCCAGCCCGACACGAGTTGGCGCTTTTCCCTGGACGCCCTGCTCCTGGGCGCCTTCGCCCGCCCGCGCCCCCAAAGCCGCGTCCTGGACCTGGGTTGCGGCTGCGGCCCGGCCGGGTTCGCCATGCTTTTGCGCGATCCGGAGGCCACGACCACGGTGACCGGGATCGATCTGGACCCGGACATGGTCCGGGCCGCCCGGGAAAACGCCGCCCGGCTGGGACTGTCCCACTGTCTCACGGCCCATGTCCTGGACGTGCGTCAGGCCCGTGCCCTGGCCCGGGAAACGCCCGGTGCGGCCGACGGACCGCCGGAGGCAAAGGCCGCTTTCCGCCCGGCCCCGGAATCCTTCGAGCACGTGCTGTGCAATCCGCCCTACCGGCCTGTGGGATCGGGCCGGCCCTGCCCCGGAGAGGGCCGCAACCGGGCCAGATTCGAATCCACGGCGATACTTGCGGATTTCCTGGACGCGACGGCCTTTTTCCTGACCAACAAAGGAACGGCCTGGTTCGTCCACCTGGCCTCGCGGCTGGCCGCGCTGATCACCGGGCTGACGGCCAGGCACCTGGAACCCAAACGGCTCCTGCCCGTACACTCGCGCCTTGGCGGCCCGGCCCGGCTGATCCTGGTCGAGGCCACAAAAAACGGCGGCCCCGGGCTTGTCCTGGAACCGCCGCTTGTTCTTTACTCAGAGAGACCGGATGCGGCATTGGGCCAGCCGCGCATGACCGCTCGAGCCCTCAGCTTCTGTCCGTTTTTGGCGGCCAACGCCTGAGCTTCCCCCCGCCTCCCGCGAGACCATTCCGGTCGGCTGGAAATTCTACCTCCCCATCGGGAAAAGCATCTCCGGCCGGGGCTCGGGGTAGTCCATGCCCGAGGAGCTCGCGGCCTGACGCATGGCCGCCGAGGCCAGGGCGATCCTGGCCAATTCGGAGCGGTACGCCGTCGCGGCCTGGGCCGTGCCGTCATCGGCATTCTCGTCTGCGGAAAAGCGCGGCGGACAGGCCGCGAACACCACCAGGGCCAACGTCAGGATCATTAGAAATCGGATCATCGCCGTTCCTCCGGGTCTGTCCGGCCCCGCCTCTCGCGGCCCATCCGCCTGGCGGTCGCCGTTGCCCGGAAAACAGCCAAAAGCGTGCCGTTCCCTGGTCTGGACACAACACGCGTTATTTCTTGAAAAAAATTGGAGAACCGGCCCGTCGCAAGCAAAGCGCCACACATCAGGCCCACCATGGGACGGCACTTTCACGACATATCGCAAGAGCAGGCAGGGAACCGCCCGGCGCACGGGACCACGGGAAGCCCCGCAGGGGTGGCCCGGTTCGCCGGAGGCAGAAAATCGTCCGTGCGGGAAAGACGGAAGAGAATCTAGAAGACCAAGCCCTCGAACCAGTAGATGTTTGTCTCCGGGTCCTTCCAGGCATCCTCGTCAAGGCCGGCCTTGCGGCAGGTCTGGCGCAAAAACGTCACCCGGTCCCAGCCCCACTCCACCGGCACCTGGGGGAGAAGCAGCCCCGAATGGAGGCCCCTGCGGATGAAAAGACCGTGGCGGCCGACCTCGATGCGTTCCGGATCGGGACAGGGGGCCAAGGGGCTCAGGACGGTGATCTCCACCTCCAGCCCGTCGAGCTCGGCCCGGCCGAGGGGGGGGAACCTGGGGTCCTCGAAGGCCGCCGCCAGGGCCATATCGGCCACATTGCGCCACAGCGGCTTGTCGCCCACGATATGCCCGATGCAGCCGCGCAGATTGCCCTTTCGCTTGAGCGTGACAAAAACGCCGAACGGTTCGCGCAGGATGTCCGAAGGGGGCTCCGGAATCCCGCTGTCGCGGTTGTTGAGACGATCCAGGATGCGCCGCCACACCAGTTCCTTCAACGAGGCCTTCTGCTCCTCGGTGAGAGAAAAGGCAAACCGCTCCATGCCGCACCTTCCTCGTATCGGGTCGTTGCCGGCCCCCCGCGGGGAGCTTCACCAGATTCCCATCATTGCCGAAATCAGGGAACCGGGCAAGTCCCGTCAGGAATGCGCCTGGACGTTCTGCCCCTTCTTTCCCGCCACGACTGCCCGTCCCGGAGCCGTGGCCGCCGCGAACAGGTTCCGCCGCCAACGCTTACGAAATATCGGGACTTCCCGTATCCCCGGAGCCGGTTAGGGGAAAGAGTTCCCCGGCCGTGGTCAGCGCCATCTCCATGTCCGCATCTGTCAGGCCAAGCCGCTCCCTCAGGCGGATGCGTTCGACGCCCGGATCGAACAGCGGATAATCGCTGCCGAAAAGGATGCGCTCCCTGGGATGCCGGCGGTAGATGGCCTCAAGCGTGGCGTCGTCGATGAACTCCAGGGTGCTCGAGGTGTCGATGTACACGTCCCGGCCGATGAGGTGTTCCAGGGCCCATTTCCAATGCTGGTAGCCGCCCATGTGCGCGGCAATGATGGTCAGCTCCGGAAAATCCCGATGAATGGCCGCCACTTTTTTGGGGCAGGAATTGTTTTTTTCAGGGGGCAACACGTCTCCCACATGGAGCATGACCGTAAACCGTCCCGAAAGCATCTCGAAGATGGGCCACAGCCGCCTGTCGTCCAGCCGAAAGCCCTGGAAGTCGGCGTGCAACTTAATCCCGACGATCCCCGCGGCCTCAAGCCGGGACAACTCGGCCTCGTTGTCCGGATAATCCGGATGCAGGGTGCCGAAGGCCCGCACCCGGGGGTGGTCGCGTTCGAGGCCGATGGCCCAGTTGTTGGCCGGAATGACCTGGGCCGGAGACGTCGCCGCGCTGTGCACCACCACCCGGTCGATGCCTCCGGCCTCGGCCTTGGCCAAAAGGTCCTCAATGCGGCCGGTGCCCACGGGCGGGATGCCGTAGTGGTCTTCCAGTTGGGCGATGACTTTGTGAGCGATTTTCGGATGATAGGCGTGGGTATGGATGTCGTACGTCAGCAAGACCGAAACACCTCTGTCATGCGGTTTGGAAAAGGGCCTTGAGCCAGTCCGGCACCGCCACGGGGCGTCCCTGGGGATTGACGCAGGCGTGCTGGGTCTGGCCCACGGCCAAAAGGGTCTCCCCGTCCGGGGGGCCGAACACCTGGTAGGTGAAAAGCATGGAGGCCCGGCCCCATTCGCGCACGGCGCAACGGACCAGGATATCCTCATCGTAGTGGGCGGATTTGATGTAGCGCAGGTGCATCTCGCGCACGGGCAGGATGATGCCGCGTTTTTCCACGTCGCCGTAGCCCATGCCCCGATCGCGGATGAACTGGCTCCTGGCCCGCTCGAACCAGTGCGGATACTCGCCGTAATAGGCCACGCCCATCATGTCCGTTTCGCCGTAGGACACCCGGAAGCGGTACCAGGCGTCGGGAAGCGGGAAAGCCTCGCGCTTGAGGATCATGTGCGGCCTCCGGTCCGGGCCAGGGCGAAATCCACGAGTTCATGGCCGTGCTCCACCACAAGGCCTGTGGACGCGGCCGCCTCCTCGGTGAAGGCCGCAACGGGCACGGGTTCGATGCCCTGCCGCCAGAGCACGAAGGGCACGGGATCGGTGGTGTGGGTCTTGACCTTGATCGGGGTGAAATGGTCGCAGGCCACCAGGAAGGCCACGTCGGTCCCGGCCAGGGCCTGACGCAGGGGACCGAGAACCAGACGGTCGATGCGGGCCACGGCCTCGACCTTTTCGGCCACCTGCCCGCCGTGGCCGCATTCGTCCGGGGCCTCCACATGCACGAACACGAAGTCCCCCCGAGACAGGAAGTCGAGCGCGGCCCCGACCTTGCCGGCGTAATTGGTGTCCAGAAGCCCGGTGGCCCCGGGCACGTCGACGACCTCCATGGCGGCGGCCCGGCCCAGGCCCTTGACCAGGTCCACGGCCGAGATCACGG
Source organism: Thermodesulfobacteriota bacterium (assembly GCA_049324675.1). GTDB lineage: Bacteria > Desulfobacterota > Desulfovibrionia > Desulfovibrionales > Desulfovibrionaceae > Desulfolutivibrio. The sequence goes on along the minus strand of JBMONM010000153.1, from coordinate 6,475 downwards.
CACCGCGCATCCCGGATTTTTCCTCGAAGGACGGCAGGGTCAGGGTGCCGCCCTGGCCCCAGGGCCATACGGCGTTGGCCTTGGTGCCGTGGTTCGCGGCGGCCAAGTAGGCGTTCGCCTTGGTCATGAAGTCCCACAGGATGGGGCTTTGGCGGAAAAGGGCCATATCCGGGGCGATGCCCTGGTCGGTGATGTCGTGGGGCGGGCGCACCTCCATGCCGGCCTCGAAGGACGGCGCGCCGGGCTTTCCGGCCCCGGCCTTGAGCACCAGGATGTGGCGGTACTGCACCCCGGGATACACGGCCATGTCGATGCCGGCGCAGGTCCGGGACAGGCCGGCCACGATTTCGCGGGCGGCGTCGGTGCCGACGTGGCCGGCGGAATAGTCGCGCATGACCCCGGCGTCGGAGAATTCGCTGACCGTGACCAGGTTCAGGCGGAAGATCAGGTCGTCGGGCCAGGTGACCAGACCCATGGCCGCGGCCTCGATGGGTCCCCGGCCGGTATGGTATTTCGCCGGATCGAACCCCAGAAGGGCCATGTTGGCCACGTCCGAGCCCGGCGGCATGCCCGACGGGATGCTGCGGCACAGGCCGACCACGCCGGTTCGGGCCAACTCGTCCATGTTGGGGGTGGCGGCGGCGGCCAGAGGGGTCCTGCCGTCCAGGGCATCCAGGGGCCAGTCTCCCATGCCGTCGGCCAAAACAAACACGAATTTCATGGTCGGGCGCTTCCTTATCGGGAGGGTTCAACGGAGAATGGCCGGACCCGGGGTCCGGCCACTCGGGGTGTCGGGCTCTGGACGGGCGTCACATCTCGTGCCGCGTTGAAAAACCACATACGCCCATGCCCGGGCCGCGTCAAAGGACCCGGTAGTGCACCGTGGGCGGCCGCAGAAACGACATGCGGCCCACGGCCTCGATGACCCGGCGCACCGCCCGCACCGGCGCGGCATGGGTCAGAAACACGATGGGCACGAAGCCCGTCTCCGGGTCGCCCTTCTGGACGGCCTGAAGGATGCTGACGCCCTCCTCGCCCATGACCCGGGAAATGGCGGCCATGACCCCGGCCCGGTCCTCCACGTCGAAACGGATGAAGTGGCGGCACACGGCCTCGTCCGGGTCCAGGATGTCCGCCTCGGGCAGGGGCTCCTCGAGGAACCCGGTGTTGTTGGGGCAGTGTCCGGCCCTTCCCAGGGCCATGATGTCGGCCATGACCGCGCTGGCCGTGGGCAGGCCGCCGGCGCCCTTGCCATGGAAGAGCATGGGCCCCGAGGCGTCGCCCTCGACGCGGATGGCGTTGAAGGCCCCTTGGACGCTGGCCAGAAGGTAGTCCCCGTGCACCAGCATGGGAAAGACCCCGGCCTCGAGCCGGCCGTTCACCCGCATGACCTGGCCGATAAGCTTTATGGTGTAGCCGAATTCGGCGGCGAAGCGGATGTCCGTAGGCGTAACCCTCGTTATGCCCTCAACGGGAAGCCTCGCCAGGGGGTAATTCTCCCCGTAGGCCAGCCGGATGAGCAGGACCAGCTTGTGGGCCGCGTCCAGACCCTCGATGTCGAGCGTCGGGTCGGCCTCGGCGTAGCCCTTGGCCTGGGCCTTTTCCAGGGCCTCGCGAAATTCCAGGCCCTTGCCGGTCATCCGGGTCAGGATGTAGTTGGCCGTGCCGTTTAGGATACCGAGCAGGCTGACAATGCGGTTTCCGGCCAGGGACTCCTTGAGAGCCTGGACGATGGGGATGGCTCCGGCCACGCTGGCCTCGTAGTAGAGCCCGATCCCCTTCTCCCGGGCCAGGGCGAAGAGCTCGGGGCCGCGAGCGGCCAAAAGGGCCTTGTTGGCCGTGACCACATGCTTTCCGGCCTCAAGGGCGGCCTGGATGAGCTCGAAGGCCGCGCCGGTGCCCCCCATGAGCTCGACCACGATATCGATATCCGGATCGGCGGTGAGATCGGCCGGCCGGGTGGTGAGCACCGTATCCGGGGGCAGGCGGACATCCCGGGTCCTGGAAAGGTCGCGCACCAAAACGGTCTTGAGCGCAATCGCCCTTCCCAGACGCCGTGCGATCCAGTCGGCGTTCTGATCGAGCAGGCGGACAAGGCCCCCGCCCACCGTGCCAAGGCCGGCCAGTCCGAGACGCAGGGGAAACGCGGCCGCTGGTTTCATCCGGAAAGCACCTTTTTGAGGCCCCGAACGGCCTGTTTGATGCGATGCTGGTTCTCCACCAGGGCGAACCGGACATGGGTGTCCCCGAAATGCCCGAACCCCAGGCCGGGCGAGACCGCCACCTGCCCCTCGCGCAAAAGCAGTTTGGAAAATTCCACGGAGCCCATGTGGGCGTAGGCCTCGGGGATTTTGGCCCACACGAACATGGTGGCCTTGGGCGGCGGGACCTCCCAGCCGATGCGGTGAAGGCCCTGGATGAGCGTGTCGCGCCGGGCCTGGTGCTCGTCCATGATCTCCCGGACACACTCCTGGGGGCCGTTTAAGGCCACGGTGGCCGCGATCTGGATGGGCTGGAATATGCCGTAGTCCAGATAGCTCTTGATGCGGGTCAGGGCATGGACCATGTCCTTGTTGCCGCAGCAGAAGCCCACCCGCCATCCGGCCATGGAATAGCTCTTGGTCAGGGAGAAGAACTCCACGCCCACGTCCTTTGCGCCCTTGGCCTGGAGAAAGCTCGGGGGCAGATAGCCGTCGTAGCCGAAATCGGCGTAGGCGAAATCGTGGATGACGTACATCTTGTGTTCCTTGGCGAACTCCACGATGCGCTCGAAAAAGGCGATATCGGCCACGGCCGTGGTGGGATTCTGGGGATAGGAGATGATCAGAAGTTTGGGCTGGGGCCAGGTCTGCCGGGTGGCCACCAGGAGGTCCTCGAAGAAATCCCGGTCCTGGGCCACGGGGATGCGGCGCACGTCGGCCCCGGCGATGATGCACGAATAGGGATGGATGGGATAGGCCGGGTCGGTGGCGAAGACCACGTCGCCCGGGGAGAGCATGACCAGGGCCAGATGGGCCAGTCCTTCCTTGGCTCCCATGGTGACCACGGCCTCGGACTCGGGATCGATGTCCACGTCGAAGCGGCGCTTGTACCAGCCGGAGATGGCGTTTCGCAGGCCCTTGATGCCGCGTGAGGCCGAATAGCGGTGGTTGACGCCCTTGCGGGCGGCCTCGACGAGCTTGTCCACGATATGCGTCGGGGTGGGCAAATCGGGGTTGCCCATGCCCAGGTCGATGACGTCTTCGCCCTGGCGGCGCATCTGCATCTTCAACTCGTTGACCACGGCGAAGACGTAGGGAGGCAGCCGTTCCATGCGCGCGAACTTGTGCATTGCCGCGACTCCTTTGGGTTGTGGAACCATCCGCAAAATCTCATGATAGCCGGGAGAACCGCTTCCTGTCAAAGATGACGTGCGGTCCCGGGGAAATCGCGGACACGAAACCGGCCGGAAACCACCGGGCCGGATGCACAAATGAAAAAGCCGGACCATCGCTGGCCCGGCTTTCCGCCATTTGTACTATCGTGAACCGTTCGGTCGTTGGACTGTCATATGGTGAAGGGGGGAATCGAATTGATAGCTTAACCACATAAAAACAAAAGATATTATTTTTTACATTTTCTCACATATCCCTAAATGTGTCCCTAAAATTCTTTGGTATCCCCTCCCCGGCCGATGGGTTGGCCCGACACTTTTTCTGGAAAATGTGGCCGGAACTACACGTGAATGAGCCCACTCGGTTCCCGGAAAGGATCGACCAGCCTTTCGACCCCCCACTCCCCATCCTGTATAAATAATTGACACTTCCTCAAAAGGAAGCGGCCGCCCCCATGAAGGAAGCAGGCCGCACACCGCATCTTGTCGTCGTGGTCACACCATAGAATCAGGGGCCACTACCTCGTTCCCGGCCATACTCTCCACCTTTTCGGCCACCAGCCCGAGGATGGTAGCCACGGCCCGCACGTCGAGGACCGGCACGGGCTTGGGGCCTTCGGCCAGGGCTTCCACCTGCCAATGGACGGCTTGCAGGGCCAGGGCCAGCCTGGACAGGGAGACGCGCTCCACCAGGGTCATGACGGGGATTCCTGGGCATGATCCTGGGAAGGGGCAGGGGGCACAGGGCGAAGTTTGCGCGGCCTTTTGGCGGTATCGTCCCCGTCCTGCCCCGTGGCGTTGCCCCCTTTCCTTCGCCGGGCCTCTTCCTGCTCGATCTCGTCCACCAGCTTATAGGCGCGGTCCCCGGCGAGGGTGACAAGGTGGGCCACACCTGCCAGCGTATCGTTGCCCGTCTCGCCGGGTTCCCAAGCATAATAGGCGCTAATCCTTCCAAGGGCGCAAAGGGCGGTAGAGAGGTAGGTCAATTCAAGGATCGCGTCTTCCGTGCTCATGAAGTCCCCCCTTGCGTCTGGTCCTCGCTCACGGCCTCGACCACGGCGGTCACGGCCTCCTGGTCCGGGAAGGGCTTGGCGTACCGCTCGGAATAGACGGCATGGGCCTTGACCACGGCATCGCAAATGAACTGCCGCAGGCCGAAGGCGGAACTCCCCATGTCCTGGGCCGCGCGCAACACCTTGATGGCCTCGCGCTCATAGTAGGCTTCAGGCAGGAAAGGCGCTTCCCCCTCGGCAATCGCGGCCAGTTCTCGGGCCTTGTTGGTGAGGTCTTCGGCGTCCCGCCCCTGATCGTTGACGGCGTTGAACAGGTCGTCCAAAAGACCGGCCGCGCCCTCGCTGTTCGGGTCATCGGCCCGCAATCCCTCGGCAATCACGTCCAGCTTGCCGCCAAGGCCATTCAGGAACTGTGCGATGGCCTCGATGCCCATGACCACATTTTGCCCGGCCTCGCCACCGGGGATGCGCTCGTTATTCATGGCGCGCCTCCTCCCCGGCCAGGGCAGGGGCTTGTGACGTGAACAGGGAACGGATAGGGGTTTGCGTAGCCATTTCCTTACCTCCATGTGGTAGGGTTGATGGTTAGGCCCGACGTGGTGGTAGCGCACCATGCCGGGCCGCTTTTCGTTACAAGGTCAATTAGTCGCCAGGGCCTTTTTCTCCTGCCGGGGCGGGGGCACCCCCTTGGCCGTCCACGAAATCCTCAAGGGCCTGCCTTGAGGTTCGCCACTCCCGGCCAATCTTCACCCCGCGCACGCGCCCATCTTGAAACAGCTTGGCCAGGGTGTTCTCGTGAACCCGAAGCAGGTCCGCCGCTTCCTTCAGGGTTAGCCCGACAGGCTCCAAGCCTTCGGGGGCATCCTTCATACCCGCACCTCCTGCTTGACGTTTCCCACCTGATATAGCAAGCTATCAATACTGTCAACTAAGTTAAAATGGCTTCAAAGTGGTAACATCAAAGTTTACATAACACCCGTTCCGGGACATTATTTTGATATGTGGGAGATGATGCCCACGGCAGGCATGGAATAGGGCGTGAAGTGGGAAACTCCAAAAACGGGCGGGCGGCACGGGCCAATGCTCATCTTGACTTCCCGCCCGGCATGAGCAAGGTATGGGCATGAGGAAGAGGATTGAACGATGACCGCCACCCTCCGATTGACCTCCTGGGGTCATTCTGATTGACCTCCTGGGGTCATTCCACTCTTCCACACCTTTTTCCATTGCGAGCGCATTTTTTGGTCGTCCCCCCGCGCTCATTTTTACCGGGAGGGATACCGGGGATGGACGGAAGTTCACGCCGTGGGCCTTTGGTCAATCCTGGGACGAAATTTGCCGTCCTGTGCGGCGAATTGAAGTTGTTCCACGGCCCGCCGTCGCCGTTGCTCCCGCACCTCGGTCCCGATGTACGGATTCCGGCCAAGCCGGTAGGGCCAGCACGGGCAGGGCGGGTTCCCAAGATATTCTCCGCCAGCCGTGCAGCCTGCCGGGGATTCCTGGGGCAAGCACTGTTCGGCGCAGTATCGCTTGATGATCCGGACCATTTGCCGGGACGCGCCCTCGGGGATGGTCCCTTGCCGGTAAGGCCAGAAAGGGCAGTCCACGGACGCGCAGTCCTTGGCGGGGCCTCCCATGCACTCCCGGCAAAAGCTGGCGATGGACCGAAGGGGCGTCAGGCGCGGGCCTGAATATCCTGGGATTGATGGCTTGTTTCTCACTGCATCGCCTCCGGGGCCTCGGCCACCGTGTTCTTCATGTGCAGGATGTAGCTTCGGCCCTCGGCAAGCAAAAGCTCGGCGTACTCCACCAAGGCAGGGGGCGCGGCCGCCGGATAGACGATCCTGGCCTCGCCACCGTCGAGGACCACCCGCAGGCCATGGCGACGGCATAGGTCCAGAAGTGCCCCGGCGCTTTCGTATGCCCCGAAGTCCACGTCCTCGGGCGGGAATGGCGGCCAGCCGTCGAGGCCCGTTCCCTCGCCTGCCAATTCCCGCACAAGCTGGTCCCGGTGTTTTTTTGCCGTCTCAATGGCCCGGATCGCCGTATCGTGGTCCAGGCGGTCCAGGCCGCTCAGCTTCACCTTGCC
>JBMONM010000152.1:0-8379 GCA_049324675.1 Thermodesulfobacteriota bacterium | reverse complement strand
GGCGCCCCCCCGCCCCCCCGCCCGCGCGCGGCGCCCCGGCCATCCACAACACCAAAGGCGGCGGGCGATGCAGGCAGGGCAGGAGCAACAGGGCGGGACCATCGTCACGGTCATGGACGATGTCAGCGTGGAGTTCCGCCGCGGCCCCCGGACCCCGCGCCGCGCCCCCTCCCGCCTGGGTCTGGCCCTGTCCCTCCTGTTGCGGTCCCTCCCCCTGTACGCCATGTGGCTGGCCCTGTCCGGCTTCTTCGACGCCTTCCACATGACCGTGGGCGCGGCGTGCTGCCTGGCCGTGGCCGCCTTCTCCCGAATCATCCTGCCGCCGCGTCCGGCCTCGCCCTTCCCCTCCAGGCCGCTTCTTCTCATGCCCGGCTACTGCCTGTGGCTTCTGTGGGAGATCGCCAAGGCCAACATCTGGGTGCTCTACCTGGTCTTCCATCCCCGGATGATGGAAAAGATCGACCCCAGGCTCTTCACCTTCAAAAGCCGGCTACGGTCCCGGGCCGCGCTGACCGTATTCGCCAACTCCATCACCCTGACCCCCGGCACCATCACCGTGAGCGTCAACGAGCGGGGGGATTTTCTGGTGCACGCCATCGACGGCAAGTCCGCCGCCGGCCTGCCCGGGGAGATGGAGGAGAAAATCGCGGCCACCTTCGGGGAATAGCCCATGGACAGGATGTTTCTCTCTTCCGGCGTGTACATCGCCCTGCTCATGCTGGTCTCCCTGTACCGCACGGCGGCCGGGCCCACCACCCTGGACCGGCTCATGGGGGCCAACGCCATGGGCACCAAGACCACGATCCTGATCCTGTTCATGGGCGTGGTCTTTGACCGCCTGGACATGTTCGTGGACATCGCCCTGGCCTACGCCATGCTCAACTTCATCTCGGTCCTGGCCGCCTCGCGCTATTTCCTCAAGCGCGGCCTGGGCGACGCGTCGTAGGGAGGCGGCACGATGGACATCGCGACCGGCGTCCTTCTGGGGATCGGACTCCTTTTTTTCACCGGCGGCACCCTGGGGCTCATCCGCCTGCCCGACGTCTATTCCCGGCTGCACATGGCCGGCAAGATCGACACCATGGGCAGCATCTGCCTCGTGGCCGCGCTGTTTCTCCACGAGATCGCCGCCTTCGACCTGGCCCACGTCCTGGTGGGCCTGAAGATCCTCCTGGTCCTTTTCTTCGTGTTCATCGCCTCGCCCACGGCCTGCCACGCCATGGTCGACGCCTGCCTGCGGGCCGGCCTGGCCCCCTGGGTCAAGGGCGGCGAGGAGGACGGGGCGTGATCCTGGAAATCAAGATCGCCATGCTGGTCCTGGTCATCGTGTGCGCCGTGGCCTCCATCACCATCAGGGACCTTCTGGGCGCGGCCGTGGTCTTCGGAACCTACAGCTTCATGATGTGCCTTTTGTGGACGGCCATGGCCGCCGTGGACGTGGCCTTCACCGAGGCCACCATCGGCGCGGGCATAAGTACGGTGCTCATGATCGCGGCGGTGTTTCGGACCACACGGAGGACCAAGGATTGAAACGCCTGGCCCTTTTCGTGGTCATCCTGGCCGGAGTGCTCCTCGCGGCCACGGCCGCCGACTTCCCACGCCTCGGGGACACGGGCTCCGCGCCCTCGCGCCACGTCTCCCCGGCCTACATCCAGGGTTCCCTGGACCAGACCCACACCCCCAACTTCGTGACCTCGGTCCTGGCCGACTATCGCGGCTTCGACACCATGTTCGAGACCTCGGTGGTCTTTCTGGCCGGCATGTCCTGCTTTTTCATCCTGCGGGCCCTGCGCCGAAAAAGCCTCAGCGAGGTGTACTACTACCGCCACAAGCCCACGGGCACGGTCCTGGCCATGCTCGCCCCGCGCCGCGTCCCCCCGCGATCGAGCTGCTTCGAGCGCATCGACGCGGACTGGACCCCCCAGGACCTGGTGGTGGAGACCATGTGCCTGTTTATGGTCCCCTTCATCCAGATATTCGCCCTCTACGTCATCGCCCACGGCCATTACAGCCCGGGCGGCGGGTTCCAGGGCGGGGTGCTTCTGGCCGCGAGCTTCCTCCTGGTGGGCCTCTCGCGCGACCTGCGCACCGTGGAACGGCTTCTGACCGAGAAAAAGGCCATCCTGACGGCCGCCGCCGGGGTCTGCGTCTATGCCGGCACCGGGCTTCTGGCCCTTTTCTTCGGCGGCAACTTCCTGGACTACGGGGCCTTCGGCCCGGCCTTCGGGGCCGCGATCCCGGCCGCGAGGTCCATGGGCATCCTGTGCGTGGAGATCGGCGTGGCCATGACCGTCATGGCCACCCTGGTGACCATCTACAAGCTGGTGTCCTCCCGGGGGACCGTGGAAGAGGGGCTTTAGGGACATGGGCGGACTTCTGGCCGGATTCGCGGACGCGTTCCACTACTACGCCTACTTCGCGATCATGATGATCGGGCTTTTCGCCATGATCGCCAAGACCAACCTGCTGAAAAAATGCATCGGCCTGGGCATCTTCCAGACGGCCATCATGCTTTTTTACGTGTCCATGGGGGCCAAGACCGGCGCGGACATCCCCATCGTCAACCCGGCCACGGGCACGGCCGACCCGGCGGCCTACGCCAACCCCCTGCCCCAGGTGCTCATGCTCACGGCCATCGTGGTCTCGGTGGCCACCCTGGGCGTGGCCCTGGCCCTGATCCAGAACATCCACCGCGACAGCGGCAGCATCGAGGAGGACGAAATCCTCCGGAGGCTTCGGGACGAATGACCGCCCAACTGCCGATCCTGACCGTGGCCCCGCTTCTTTTCGGGGCCTTCGCGGTGACCGCCGGACGGTTCCTCTACCGCCGGGCCAACTACGCCGTGGCCGCTCTGGCCCTCGCGCTCTCGTTCGCGGCCTCGGTCCTTCTGGCCGTCCAGGTGTTCGCCCACGGGACCACGACCTATTTCGTGGGCGGCTGGCCGCCGCCCATCGGCATCTCCTACGTGGCCGACCCCCTCTCCGCGCTGATGCTGGCCGTGGTGTCCGGCGCGGCCCTGTGCGTGTTCCTGGCCTCCAAGGCCGAGATCGAGACCAGCTATCCGCTCAAGAACTCGGCCTTTTTCGCCCTGTTCCTTCTGGCCGCGGCCGGGCACATGGGCATCGTCGCAACCGGCGACGCCTTCAACCTCTACGTGCTCATCGAGGTCGCGGCCCTAAGCGGCTACGCCATCCTGGCCCAGGGAAAGGACCGGGCCATGCTCTCAAGCCTCAACTACCTCTTCGTGGGGTCTTTCGGGGCCTCGCTGTACCTTTTGGGCATCGGCTACCTGTACCTCATGACCGGGTCGCTGAACATGGCCGACCTGTCCGCGATCATCGGACGCCTGGGCGGCGTGGGGTCCTCCACGGCCCTGGGCGCGGCCTTCGGGATCATCCTGGCCGGGCTGTGGGTGAAAATGGGCCTTTTTCCGTTCCACTCCTGGCTGCCCGCGGCCTACACCTTCAGCGCGGCCCCGGCCGCGGCCCTGGTCGCCCCCCTGACCACCAAGGTCATGGCCTACGTGCTGGTGCGCCTGATCATAAGCCTCTTCACCCCGCGCGAGGCCTGGTCCGTCCCGGCCGTGAACACCCTGGCCGTGGGCCTGGCCACGGCGGCCATTCTCTACGGAAGCTTCTGCGCCCTGGCCCAGCGCTCGCTTCGCCGGATGCTGTGCTTCATCCTTCTGTCCGAGGTCGGCTACATGGTCGGCGGGGCGTTTTTGGGCAACCGGGCCGGGCTGACCGGGACCATCTACCACATCTTCGCCGACCTGCTCATGACCCTGTGCCTGTTTCTGGCCGCGTCCAACGTGGAGCGGGCCACGGGCGGCCGGTTTTCGGACATGGGCGGGCTTTTCCGGCGCATGCCCGCGACCTCGGCGGCCCTGGTCGCGGGCGGGCTGTCCATGATCGGCGTGCCGCCGTTCTGCGGCTTTTTCAGCAAGTGGTACCTGCTCTCCGGGGCCATCTCCGCCGGGAGCTATCTTTTCGCCGTGGCTCTGGTGGTGTCCAGCCTGGTCAACGCCTTCCTGTTCTTCCGCATCTTCGAGATCGGCTTTTTCCGGCCCGCGCCGGGGCAGGACGGGGGCGGTCAGGCCGGGCACGCCGCCCCGCCCCCCCTGGGCCGGGACGAGATGCCGCTGGCCCGGCTGGTCCCGCTCGGCGTCGCCGCGTCGAGCCTTGTGGCCGCCGGCCTTCTGGCCGGGGAAATCGTCACCCGGGTGGCCGGCGCGGTCATTCCCCCGGGACTGGGATAAAGGACGGCCGCCGACCATGGACACCATCGCCTCAGCCACGGCCGCCCTGCCGGCGCTTGTCTCCGTGACCCCGCTTCTGGCCGTGTGCGCCCCGCTTGCGGCCGTGCCGGGCATCGTCCTGGCCGGGGAGAGGTCCCCGAACCGCCGCGAGGCCTGGACCTTTCTGGCCGCCGTGACCGCCTTTCTCCTGGTCCTGGCCATGCTGCCCGCCGCGCTCTCCGGGGTCCGGGTGGAATACGTGGTCGCCGAGGTGCTTCCGGGCGCGCCCCTGGCGTTTTCCGTGGACGGACCGGGGCTTATGTTCGCCCTGGTGGCCTCTTTCCTGTGGATCGTGACCTCGATGTATTCCGTGGGCTACATGCGCGGCCTGTCCGAGCACGCCCAGACCCGCTATTTCGCGTTTTTCGCCGTGTCCGTGAGCGCGGCCCTGGGCGTGGCCCTGTCCGCCAACCTGTTCACCCTGTATCTCTTCTACGAGATCCTCTCCTTCGCCACCTATCCCCTGGTGGCCCACCACCAGGACGCCGAGGCCGTGTCCTCGGGCCGCAGATACCTGGCCTACATCGTGGGCGGCTCCATCGCCCTGGTCCTGCCGGCCATGATCGCCGTGGCCGCGCTCTCGGGCACCCTGGCCTTCACGCCCGGGGGCGTTCTGCCCGCGAGCGTCGGCGCGCCGGTCGCGGGCCTTCTTCTGGTCGCCTTCGTGTTCGGTTTCGCCAAGGCCGCGCTCATGCCCATGCACGCCTGGCTTCCGGCGGCCATGGTCGCCCCCACCCCGGTCTCGGCGCTCCTGCACGCGGTGGCCGTGGTCAAGGTGGGCGTGTTCTCGGTCTACCGGGTGGTCACCGGCATCCTGGGGACCGGGTTTCTCTCCTCCCTGCATCTGGGGGACATCCTGGTCTGGGCGGCCGTCGTCACCATGATCGCGGCCTCGTTTGTGGCCCTGACCCAGGACGGCCTGAAAAAGCGCCTGGCCTATTCCACGATCGGGCAGCTGGCCTACGTGGTCCTGGGCGCGGCCCTGCTCACCCCCCGGGGCGAGCTCGGGGGCCTTTTGCACATCGCCATGCACGCCTGCGGCAAGATCACCCTGTTTTTCTGCGCCGGGGCCATCTTCGTGGCCACCGGGGAAAAATACGTCAGCCGCCTGGGCGGGCTCGGGCGGCGCATGCCGCTGACGTTCGCGGCCTTTTTCGTGGGCGCCTTGTCCATCATCGGCGTACCGCCCACGGCCGGGTTCGTCAGCAAATGGCAGATCCTGCTCGGCGCGGCCCAGACCGGCCGCTACGTGGTGGTGGCCGCCCTGTGCGCCAGTTCGCTTTTGAGCGCGGCCTATTTCCTGCCCGTGGTCTTCGCGGCCTTTTTCGGGCAGGCCCCGAAGGACGCGGCCTGGGCCGAGACGGCCAATGCCCGGAACAAAAAGGCCCCGGCCGTGGGCGAGGCCCCGCTGTGGTGCGTCCTGCCGCCCCTGATCACGGCCGCATGCGTGCTGGCCCTGTTCTGGTGGCCGGACGTGCTGGCCCGACTGGCCGGGGGAACGCCATGACCGGGAAGGGGGAAAAGACCATGACCGAAAGGCGCTCAACCCCGCCCGGGACGAAAAACGGCCGCCGTACCGCGCTGCGGGTCGCCGTCGGGATCTGCGCCGCAAGCCTGGTCCTGGGGCTTTTCACCCACGGCCAGGCCCGGTTCGGCTTCGACGGCCTGTTCGGATTCCACGCCCTGGTCGGGTTCGGGGCCGGCGCGGCCCTGGTGCTCGCGGCCGGACTGGCCGGGGTGTTTCTCAAACGGGACGACGACGACTATGACCGCTAGCCTGCATCCCTGCCTGCCCCTTTTGGCCGGGGCCGCGCTGTCGCCCCTTTTCGGAAAAAGGCTCGGGGGCGCGGTGTCCGTGCTGGCCGCCCTGGGCGGGCTTTGGGCCGTGGCCGGCCTGCCGTCCGGCGAATTCACGGCCTGGCGGCTGGACGCGGCCGGAGTGAGCCTGACCTTTTTGCGCGTGGACCGCCTCGCGGTGCTTTTCGCCTGGATCTTCACCCTGGCCGCCTCCGCCGCCTGCCTTTTCTCCTGCGGCCGCCAGTCCGCGACCGAGCGCGCCGCGACCCTGGCCTATGTGGGCGCGGCCCTGGGCGCGGTCTTCGCCGGCGATCTGGTCACGCTCTACGTGTTCTGGGAGCTCATGGCCCTGACGGCCATGTTCGTGATCCTGGCCGGAAACACGCCACAGGCCCGGGGCGCGGCCTTTCGCTACGCATTGGTGCATCTTTTCGGCGGGGTGTGCCTGATCGCGGGCATGGTCCTTTTCGCGGCCAAAACCGGCTCCACGGCCTTCGACGCGTCGGCCCTGGCCGAGGGGGGGCCCGGCGCGCTTCTGATCCTGGCCGGATTCCTGATCAACGCCTCGGCCTTCCCCTTCTCGGCCTGGCTTGCCGACAGCTATCCCGAATCCTCGCCCACGGGCGGGGTGTTCCTCTCGGCGTTCACCACCAAGACCGCCGTGTACGTGCTCATCCGGGGTTTTCCGGGCGTCGAGGCCCTCATCTACGCCGGCTGCCTGATGATCCTCTACGGCCTGATCTACGCCCTGCGCGAAAACGACCTGCGCCGCATCCTGTCCTACAGCATCACCAATCAGGTGGGGTTCATGCTCGTGGGCGTGGGCCTGGGCACGCCGGCGGCCTTAAACGGCGCGGCGGCCCTGGCCTTCTGCCACATCCTGTACAAGTCGCTCCTTTTCATGGGCGCCGGGGCGGTCATCGAGGCCACGGGCAGGCGCAGGCTGACCGAGCTTGGCGGGCTTTTTTCGGCCATGCCCCTGACCTTCGTCCTGACCACCGTCGGGGCCATCTCCCTGTCGGCCCTGCCCGGCACCTGCGGTTTCGTGTCCAAGCCCATGGTGCTGTCGGCCGCGGCCGACGCCAATCTGGCCCTGACCTGGCTTTTCCTGGAGGCGGCCTCGGCCGGAACGGTCCTGTACGCGGGACTTGCCGTGCCCTATTTCGTGTTTTTCGGGCCGCGCCGGGCGGCCCAGAAAAATGCCCCGCCCGTGCGCGAGGCCCCGCCGGCGGCCCTTCTGGGCATGGGGATACTGGCCCTTTCGTGCCTGCTGCTCGGGGTGTACCCCGCGCCGCTTCTGGCCCTTTTGCCCTATCCGGCCCCGGCGTTGACCCCGTTCGCGCCGGACCGGATCGCCGCGACCCTGGAGCTTCTGGCCTTCGCCGGGCTTTTCTTCGCGGTGTACGCGCCGGTGTTGCGCCGCCAGCCCGGCATCACCCTGGATACGGACTGGTTCTACCGCGCCGGCGGCCCGGTCCTGTACCGGCTCGCGGACACGGCCGGCCGGGGCCTCGGCGCGTTTTTCTCGGGCCTGAGCGCCCGGACGGCCACGGCCCTGGACCGCTTCACCCGCCACGGGCCGTCCCGGCTGGCGTCCCTGGCCGTGGGCCTTTTCTCGCCGCTTCTGGGCCAAGACGCCGAGCGCCTGCGCCAGGAGGCGGCCAGGGCCGCCGCGACCTGGACGATCCCGGCCGGGGTGACCCTGGCCGCGGCCCTGGCCGGGCTGTGCCTGATCCTGGCCCTGGTCGTCTAACCCCATCACCCCGGAGAGCCCATGCCCACGCCCTCGGACCTCAAAAACTTCTCGTTTCTTGGCGGGATACCCGAAGAGCGGCTGGCGGACCTCCTGGCCCTGGCCACGCCCCGGGATTTCGCCCCGGGCGAGACCATCCACGAAACGGACGCGCCGGCCGAACTCTTTTTCCTGCTCCTGGACGGCAAGGCCCTGCTCCAGGTGCGCATGCCCCCGGACATCATCGTCTCGCTCGGGTCGCTCAAGCCCGGCTACTGCTTCGGATTTTCCGCCCTGTGCCCCGGGGAACGCTACGGCCACACCGTGGTCGCGGCCCGGGAATGCCGGACCCTGACCGTGCCCGGCGCGGACGTGGTGCGCCTTGCCGAGTCCAGACCGGACTTCGGGGTCCCGTTTCTCCTGGGCATGTACCGGCTGATGAACGACCGGCTGACCCTGCGCACCTCCCAGTTCCTGACCCTTCTGACCCGCCATCCGGACCTCAAGCCCGTCTGAGAACCGCCCGCCGCGCCGTTTCCGGCCGCTGCGGGA
>JBMONM010000151.1:0-8382 GCA_049324675.1 Thermodesulfobacteriota bacterium | reverse complement strand
GGCCAAGGCCGTGTTCACGGCCGGTCCGGTCGACGCCTCCCTGGGCGGCTGGGCCCTGGGCGAGGCCAAGAACCTGATCATGATCTTCGGGGTCATCCTGGCGTTGATCATCCTGATGCGCGTGCTGGGCCGGCTCCGGATCACCGACCTGTTCGAGCGGCTTCTGGCCCCGCTTCTGGGGCTTCTGGGCATCGGCCCCAAGGCGGCCACCATCACGGTCATCGGCCTGGTCATGGGCCTGGCCTACGGCGGCGGGCTGATCCTCATGGAGGTCAAGGGCGGCAGGCTTTCGCGCCGGGACGTGTTCTCCTCGCTTTCGCTGATGAGCCTGTCCCACGCGCTCATCGAGGACACCCTGCTCATGACCCTGATCGGGGCCAGCGTGCAGGGCACTTTTTTCGGCCGCCTGCTTTTTTCCATGCTTGTGGTGGCGGTGCTGTCGCGTCTGGTGGGGCCGCGTCTGTCCGTGCCCGGATCGGCCCTGGGGAGGTTTTTCTGATGTCCAGGCGGCGGTATGGCCGGTGTATGGCCTGCGCCGTGCTTTTGGCCGTGACCTGGACAGCCTCGTGGACAGCGGCACAACAGATGCGGACATCGCGGACCCCGACGACGCCTCTGCCCAACACGGTTTCCTTCGAACCGCTCGTCCAAAGACTTGTGGCCGGAGGCCGGTCCGAGGCCGGGATCCGGGCTCTTTTTTCCCGGCCGGAGATGGTCTTCGATCCCGAGCCCATGACCGCCAAGCTGACCGAACTGTACATGTCCAAATACGGGTTGCGGCTGGTCGTCGACATACAGAACCGTCTGGCCGAACTGGGCTATCACCCCTGGCCGGCGACCGGAAAACTCTCCCGGCTGACCAAATGGGCCATCCGTGCCTGGCAACGGCAAAACGGGCTTCCCGAAAAGGCCCTGGCCACGCCTGAACTTCTGTCCGCCTTGCGCGCCGATACGGCCAACGCCCCGCCCGGCCTGGAATTTCCTCCGGAAGAAGCCCCTTCTGTTTACGAGAGCGCGCTCACCGAGGAGCGGCTGGCCGAGGCCAGGGAGTTTTTTACGGCCAACCGGGGACTCCTGGCCGGCCTGCGGCAGCGCTACGGCCTGCCCGAGGATGTGGCCGTGGGCGTGGCCGCCGTGGAGACCCGGTGCGGCCGCTATCTTGGCGAGAAGCCGGCCGTGGTCGTCCTGTCGGGCATGGCCCTGGCCCGGGACTACTCCCTGGTGGCCGATGCCTTCGTCTACGAGCGGCCCTCGCCGGACAGGGTCGCCTGGCTGGCCGGGAAGGCCCGTGAGCGGGGCGATTGGGCCTTTCGGGAACTGGTCGCCCTTCTGGACTACGCCGGGCGCATCGGCCGCGACCCCCTGGCCATCCCGGGGTCCATTTACGGGGCCATCGGCATCAGCCAGTTCATGCCCACAAGCGCCCTGACCCTGGCCCGGGACGGGAACGGCGACGGCGTGGCCGACCTGTTCGTGGTGGCCGACGCCCTGGAGAGCATGGGCAACTATCTGCACAAGGCCGGAGTGGGAGGCCAGACCTCCGAGACGGCGCTACGCGAGGCCCTTTTCCGCTACAATCGAAGCCGGACCTACGTGAACACCATCATGGCCGTGGCCGAACACCTGCGCCGGACCGCACCGAGGGAAACGGCCGGACAGTGACCGGGCCGGCCGCCGATCTCAGACACACCGAACCGCGCCCGGAGCGTGCCATGCCGCCGGCTGTCCGGCGGGACGACGCCCGATGGACCTTTCATGATCCCTCTCCAACGCCTGATCGCGCTCCTGCTGATTCTCATCCCGGACACGGCCCTGGCCGCCTCGGCCACGGTCATCGGCTACCACCGCTTCGACGGGCACCGTTCCAGCATGTCCATGCCTCTGGCCGAGTTCGAGGCCCATCTGAAGTACCTCAAGGAAAACGCCAACGTCATTTCCATGGACGATTTCGCCGGGTACGTCCGACGGGGAGAGAGGTTTCCCCCGCGTACCGTGGTCATCACCATCGACGATGGCTGGTCCTCGGTCATGGACGCCTTCGCCCTGCTCAAAAAATACGACCTGCCCTTCACCCTCTTTCTGCCCATGGCCTACATGGCCAACCCGGCCGCGAAACGGAATCTGACCGCGGCGGAGATCGATCAGCTCAAAACCTGGCCCAAGGTCACCTTCGCGGATCATTCCTACAGCCACTCCTCCAGGCTTCAGGCCGGGAGAAACAAGAATCACGAGGCCTACCTGTCCTTCCTGCGCCAGGACTTGGCCGCCTCGCGGCAGCGGTTTTTCGAGCTTTTCGGGTATTATCCCAAGTACTACGCGTATCCCTACGGCCGCACCAACGGCTCGTTTGCGGCCCTGCTTCAGGAAAACGGCTACGAACTGATGTTCACCACGGACTACCGGCCTTTTGACGGCAACGTGGACCCCCGGGCCATTCCCCGCCTGGGCGGTCACCGGGTCACGGCGGCCAGGCTCAAGGAGATCGTGGAGGGGAACTGAAAGCTCAACGCGAAGGATCGCGGCAAAGGCCCCGGCGTTTCCAGCGGGAAACTCCGGGGCAAATATTTTGCATTTTTCTTGACACGCATTTGGCAGGGAACTAAAGCTATCCTCTTTTTCCGCGACAATCTTAGCGAAATCGAGTAGCGACATGTCTTCCACCGCCGCCAGCCGGGGCGGATACCGGCGCGTTTTCGCCATCGGGCTTCCCCTGGTGGCGAGCATGGGCACCACCACCATCATGCAGTTCACGGACAGGGTGTTTCTGGGCAACTATTCCGTGGACGCCATCGCCGCCGCCGTGCCGGCGGGCATCTCCGCCCTGGCCTTCCTGTCCTTTTTCATCGGCACGGCAAGCTACGTGGGGGTGTTCATCGCCCAGTACACCGGGGCATCCCGTCCCGATCGCGTCGGCGCGGCCCTGTGGCAGGGGATATGGTTCTGTCTGTTGGCCGGACTGGCCACGGTCGGCTGCGCGTCCCTGGCCGGTCCGCTCTTCGCCCTGGCCGGCCATGCCCCCACCGTGGCGGCCCAGGAAGAGACCTACTTCCGCATCCTGATGCTGGGCGGGGTGTTCGGGATCCTGGACGCCGCCCTGTCCGGATTCTTCTCCGGCCGGGGCCTGACCCGGGTGGTCATGCTGGTCAACCTGGCCGGCGCGGTCCTCAACATCCCCCTGGACTACGCCCTGATCTACGGGGCCTGCGGTTTCCCGGAGATGGGCATGGCCGGCGCGGCCCTGGCCACCGTGGCCGGCGGGGCACTGAGCACCGTGCTTTTTGGCCTGCTCATCTTCACCCGGGCCAACGAACAGGCCTTCCGGGTACGCAGCGCCTTCGCCCCGGACCGCGATCTCTTCGGACGGCTCATGCGCTACGGCCTGCCCGGCGGAGTCCAGTTCTTCCTGGACATCTTCGCCTTCACCTTCTTCGTGTTCCTGGTCGGCCGCATCGGCCGGGCGGATCTGGCTGCCACCAACATCGTGTTCTCCATCAACGCCCTGGCCTTCCTGCCCATGGTCGGATTTTCCGTGGCCGCCAGCATCATGGTGGGTCAGGCCCTGGGTGCGAACGATCCGGAGGCGGCCCACCGCGACACCATGCGCACCCTGCGCCTGACCCTGGGCTACATGACGACCGTGGCCCTGGTCTTCGTACTCCTCCCGAGGCCGCTCTTGGCCCTTTTTCGGCCCAGGGACCTGGACGCCGCCGGCTATGCGGCCATCGTGGCCTCAGGGGAGGCGCTCTTGCGCTTCGTGGCCGTGTATTCGGTGTTCGACGCCGTGGGCATGATTCTTTTCGGGGCCCTCAAAGGCGCCGGCGACAGCCGCTACCTCATGTGGTCCATGGGCGGGGCCGCGACCGTGGTGATGATCGTCCCGACCTACGTGGCCGTGGAGTGTTTCGGGGCCGGGGTGTATACGGCCTGGGCGTTTCTCACGGCCTACATCGTGGTCCTGGCCGGGCTCATGCACCTGCGCTACCGGGGCGGCAAGTGGCGGGCCATGCGGGTCATCGAGGGCGACGCGGGAACGGCGTAGGTCGCGGCAGAGCCGCTGTTGGCGGCGCAACGCCCCGGTTTTGAAAAGAACAGGAGCGTTGTCGTCAATCCGGGACGTGGCGGGCACCGCTTCTACGGCCTGGCGAAAACGACCCTGTCGGCGGATTTGCCGAAGAAATGGTATCCGGAACCGGCCTCGGCCAGGACGTCCAGAAGGCGGTCCGGATGGGTGACCATGACCCCGCCGATGGCCGTGACCCCGCGCGCGAAAAAGGCCCCCGGAAGCATGCTGGCCGTCGGGCCGACCACGAAGATGTCGGCCCCGGGCCTGGCCGCGTCGAGCAGGCCCTCCAGGGTGTCGTTGATGAGCGTGGTTCCGGTGATGATGACCAGGTCGGCCTGGGGCACCTTTTCGTGCGCCCGGTCCTCGGGCACGTGCCTGGGCAATTCGTCGGGCTTGAGCGTCGAGGTGTCCTTCTCCAGGATGCAGAAATCCCTGTTCTGGCTCTTGAGCATGCGCAGGTAAGGGACAAGGGCCCCCACGACCACGGCCTTGCCGCCATCGGGAAACGCGTACCCGTCGAGGGGGTCGGCATCCCTGCGGATGACGCAGCCGTTGTTGCCCTGCGCGGCCCACACCGTGTTGGACAGGGCGTTCATGACGGCGATGCCGATGGCCCGCTTCATGGCGTTGCCGTGGAACATGCCGTCAAGGACCGCGTCGGCCCTGGTCCCCTTGATCTTCCCCGAATTGGGCATGGCCTTGGCGGAACTCGGGCAGCACACGGCCTCGGGAATCGTCTTCACGGGGGTGAAACACAGGCCCCCGTGCCCGTTCGTGAGTTTGACCCCGGTAAAGAAGATGCCGATAACGATCCGTTCGATTTCCAGGGTTTCCAACTGATCGCCGAGCCTGTCGCGAAGGCTGGCGACGGTCTCGCGCAGGATGCCGTTTTCGGGTGCCGCGTGTGGCGTCATGGTGGATGTGTCCTTTGGTTGTGGCCGACGGCCGGCCTGGTCAGGGCGGCGTGTGTTCCGGCACGGCGTTACCGGGCCGGGCAGCAGGATGCGCAAAGGCTCTCAAGGACCGGCCGCACGGCGTGCGATTTCACGCCGAGATGCAGGTGGGACATGCCGTAGGTGCTGGCGATCTCCCGCGAGGCCACGATGTCGAAGCCGCAGTCGGCAAGCACTCCGTCAAAGGTTTCGATGTGGCACAGGGGATGCCCGAAGCTCAAGAAGGCCTTGTCCATCTCCACAAGCCCACCGCGCGGCATGCAGCCCGGTGCGCAGAACCAGTGGTTGGAGACCAAAAGCCCGCCGGGCGTGAGCGCCTCCCGGACCTTTTTGAAGAACCCGGGCAGATCCTTGCGGAATTTGTACAGGAGGTGGGAGACCAGGACGATGTCGTACCGGCCGTCGATCGTCCCCGCGCCGATGTCCCCGCCATGGGCCACAAGGCGGTCGGACATGCCGTAGACGTCAAGGAAGCGTTGCGTTTCCGGAACGATGTGCGGCTTGTCGAAGACCACGCCACGAAGTTCGGGATGGATCTGGCACAGCGCGATGGCGTACAGGCCGTGCCCCCCGCCCAGGTCTAAAACGGTTTTGGCCGAGGGAAAACCGTCCCAGGACGCGATTTCCCGGGTGACGCCCTGCAATTCGCCCCGCAGGGAGCGTTGCCCGAGGGCGCGGATGAATGATGTCCGCGGGGCCTTGTCGAAAGCGTAGGCGTCAGGGGCGGTTTGTCGCAGTTGGGCGGTGAGGTCGCCCCAGCGGGATTCGCGACCGGTCACCTCGGCGATCCAGTCGCCCTGATACAGGGGACGGCTTTCCACCAGGAAACGGTCGGCCGCTTCGGCGTTACGGTAGGTGTCGCCCTCCACGGCGACGAGGCCGAGGTCCGTCAGGGAGAGCAGAAAGCTCCGGATGAACATGCCGTTTATGCCCAGGCGCGCGGCGATGTCCTCCCGCGTGAGGCCGTCTTCCCGGTCGAGCAGTTCGAAGAGCCCGAGTTCCAGAGCGGCCTTGAGCGCTTGGCAGGCCCGGTAACCGTCGAGCAGGCCTTCGATCGTGGTGATGGCCTGGGGCACGCGCAGTTCGTGAAGCGGTGCGGTCGGCGTCATGGTGGAATCCTCCCTAAAGGGGGGTCTGACGTTGTGTGGGGTGCGCCATGCCGGGGACGGTTGCCGGCCCGTCCTGACGGGCCGCATTGCCGTGCCCCATGAGAGGCGGCATGTGCTTTCTTACGCGCCGTCACGGTGTGGGGCCGGTGATGAAGGACTCGTATTCCGCGTCGCTCAGCTCGTAGCCGTAAAAGGTTTTGAAGAAGTCCTCGGTTTCTTTTTTCATGTCGATGTCGGCCATGAGTTCGGGATAGAGGGTCTTGGCCAGCCACAAAAAGCCGAGGGGGGCCTCCGGGGAAGGCCGGTTCCACCAGAACGCGCCGATGGGGAATTCGTAGACCCGGCCGGAGCGGACGGCCTTGAGGTCACGCAGTTGGGGGTCTTTCAGGATGCCTGCGACCTTGTCCGCCTGTCCCATGGTCCTGCTGACCACGATGACCTCGGGGTCCCATTCCAGGAGCTTTTCCATGGTCGTTTCCCGGGCCTGGCCGATGTTCTCGGCCACGTTCACGGCCCCGGCGAAGGACAACAGGTCCTGGGTCCACCATGCGCCGCCCTCGGTGTGCAGGATGTCCGTGTCGGCATAGTAGACCCGAAGCCGCTTCTCCGGCGGGATCGTCCCCACCCGCCCGCGCACCAGGCCGAGCTTGGCGTCCCAGTAGTCCACCAGGGCCTTGGCCTTGTCCTCACGGCCAAGAATGCGGCCGGTTCTGAGGAACTCCTCCTTCATGACCTCGATGCGGGCCTTTCCGATGTACATGGTCACCAGGGGAAGCCCGATCTCCTCGATCTTCGCGTTGCCCTTTTTGGAGATGATCCCGGCGAAGACCACGTCCGGCGCGAGCCGGACGATCTCCTCGATGTTGATGTTGTCGAAGGACCCCGCGTCCGGGATGGCCGCCAGGCCCGGGCGCATCTTCAGAAGTTGCGGGAACTGCTTCATGGACGGCTGGCCGACGATCCTGTCCTCGGCCCCGAGGACCACGAACTGATGGGTCACCCCGCCGTAGCAGGTGACGAGGATTTTTTCGACCTTCTCCGGGAGTTCGACGGTACGGCCCGCGGCGTCCGTGACCGCGGGTCCCGCCGCCACGGGACCACAGGGCAGGGAGAGGAACACAAGGGCCAGGAACACGGCCGCGCGGCAAAGCAGTAAACGCATGGCGAAGCGGGTCATCGATTCCTCCTTGGGACGTCACTGGGTGGTGGTTGCCTGTTCATGAGGGACCGGGACACACACCTTGACCGGCCCCCGGCCCGGGGGGACGAAGGCCTGGGCCACGGCGATGGGCGCGTTGTAGAGCGTGTTGAGCCGGGGCCCGGTGACGGTGTCGTCGGGGGACCCCGAGCCGACGAGGCGCCCGTTCTTGATGAGCAGGGCCTTGGACGCGTACCGGAAGGCGTGGTCCGGCTGATGCGAGGCCATGAGGATGCCCAGGCCGTTTCGGGCCAGATCTTGGATGTGGCGCAGCACCAGTATCTGGTTGCCGTAATCCAGGTTGCTGGTGGGTTCGTCCATGATCAAAAAGCCCGGATCCTGGGCCAGTGCCCGGGCGATGAGCACGAGCTGGCGCTCGCCGCCGCTTATCTCCGTGTACAGGGCGTTTTTCAGGTGGGAGATGCCCAGGGTCTCCAGGGCCTGTTCCGCCAGGCGGGCGTCGTTTTTGGACGGTGTGGCGTAGCGTCCGAGGTGGGCCGTCCGGCCCATGAGGACCATGCTTGCGGCCGTGAACTGGAACGTGGCCGCCTGGCTTTGGGGGATGTAGCCGATGGTTGTGGCCATCCGGGAACGCGACCAGGTCGAGACGTCCTCGCCGTCACAGGTGATCCGCCCCCGGCTCACGCGCAGAAAACCCAGGATTCCCTTGAACAGGGTCGATTTTCCGGCCCCGTTTGGCCCCAGAAGACAGAGGACGTCCCCGCTTCCCAGGGCGAAACTGATGCCGTGGAGAATCCGGGCCTTCCCGTAGGCCGCATGCACGTCGTGCACCTCCAGGATCATTGCCAGCCTCCTTTTTGGCGGCCGAGAAGCAGCAGGAAAAACGGCGCGCCGATGATCGCGGTCAGGATGCCCAGGGGAATCTCCACGGAGGACGCGCTGCGGGCCACGGCGTCGACCAGGATCAGGTACGCGGCTCCCAAAAGGGCCGAGGCCGGGAGCAGGGTGCGGAAGTCCGGACCCACGAGAAGTCTGGCCACATGCGGGATGAGCAGCCCGATCCAGCCCACCGGGCCGCTGATGGACACCGAGGCCGAG
>JBMONM010000150.1:0-8499 GCA_049324675.1 Thermodesulfobacteriota bacterium | reverse complement strand
CGCGCCGCGGGGGGGCGGCCCCGCCCCCCCGCCGCGCCCCGTTCGCGACTTCCGTCTCTCGGTTCGCGTCCGGCCGCTATTCGTAGTGGATCTCTTCTTCCTTGACGATCTGGAAGGCCTTGTTGGATTTGACCTGGCCCGGGATGCCCTGGAACTTGCGCACTCCCTGCACCTCGGCCTCCAGAAGATCGTCCTCGTCGTTGTCCAGAAGCAGGATGTCCCCGGGTTTCAGGCTCATAAGCTGCCGCCCGGTGATCTGGGACTTGCCGAAGCGCACCACCATCTCCACCGACGTCTCCATAAGCCGTTCCTTGAACCGCGCGATCCAGGCGTGGTCCACCTCCAGGCGTTCGGTCTGGAAGGATGCGTACAGTTTGGAGCGGATGGGTTCGATGGTGGCGTAGGGCAGGCAGACGATCAGCGAGCCGATGGCGTTTTCCAGCTCCACCTCGAAGGTGACCACCACCACCACGTCGCTTGGCGGCACGATGGCCGCGAACTGGGGGTTGACCTCCGAGCGCACCAGTTCGATGTGCACCTCGTGTACCGGAGTCCAGGATTCCTCCATGTTCTCCAGGGCGATGCGCACTACGCGGCTGATGATGGCCTGTTCGATGGGGGTGAAGTCCCGGCCTTCGATCTTGGGCTGGCTGCCCGCGCCGCCGAAAAAGCTTTCCACCATGGCGAAGACCAGACGCGAGTCCACCACCAGGATGGCGTTGCCCCGCAGGGGGTCGAGCTTGAAGATGTTGATCGAGGTGGGCACGGGCAGGGAGCGCATGAAGTCCCCGAACTTGGACATGTCGATGGAGATGGGGTTGACGTCGGCGCGCTTGCGCATGGCGTTGGCCAGGGCGTTGGACGCCAGCCTGGCGAAGCGGTCGTTGATGATCTCCAGAACCGGCATGCGGCCCCGGATGATCCGGTCCTGGTTGGACAGGTCGAAAACCACCACCCCCGAGTCGTCCTCGAGGATGTCCGACTCGGCTTCGATTTCGCCCCCGGAGAGCCCGCGCAGCAGGGCATCGACCTCGTCCTGGTCCAGTATCTTGCTCATGGTCACTCTTCCTGGGCGTTCATGAACCGTCTTCCCTGAGCGACGGGCGCTTAAGCCCCCGGCACACTCCCCATCACGGAATAACGCTACCTGCCGACGCGAAAAAAGTCCACCCGCAGGACCGCGGCCGGACTTTTTCGCGAAAGGACGGCACGCGGCCGGATCAGAACGTGAATTGCAGGCCCAGGTTGCCGCCCACGGCGCTCAGGCCCGTTTTGTCGAAGGCCCCGATATGCTGGTAACGGCCGGCCAGCTTGAGGTTGAACCCTTCGGTGATGTGCACGGTGGCCCCGAGTTCGCCTTGCTCGGTAATGCTGTACTGCATGCCGTTGTAGGGCACCTTGCGGTCGGCCCACAGGCCGCCGGCGCCGGCGCCGATGAAAAACGAGGCCCTTTCCGATGTGGCCAGGTGCCAGCGGGCCATGAGGCTGCCGCCGAAGGCCGTGGCGGTGTCGTTTTTGGCCGCGATCCCGTTGGCGACGTCGATTTTCTGCTGGTCGATGTAGTACCCCAGCCCTTCGGCTTCCAGGGAAAAATTGTCCAGGATGAAATAGCCGGCGGCGCCGCCGTAGGTGGCGATGACGTTCACGTGGTCGCTGAAGGTTCCGTAGACCCCGCCCCGGGGCTCGATATAGGCCGTACCGCTCTTGTATTCCTGGGCCGCCACGAGAACCGTGGTCAGGGTCAGGGCCAGGCAGACGCCGGCCAGTATGAAGAGCGTTTTCCGAAAGAGCCGTTCCATTTCCTCCTCCTGCGCGTGTTCCGGCCTTATTCCGGGTGAAGGGTTGACGGGTGATCAAAAATGGAAAAATCTATGCAATAATCGGACCTTCCGTATGTTTCGATATCGCTACAGGAAAGAACAAGAATTTTAGGGTGATAGCTGCTCGTCGCGGTTGCGGCGATCGGCCGGGATGTTTTTCAGGTCAATCCGGAGCGTGGCTTGTTTTAGAAAATGAAATACGGTTGACGGCATGAAAGGCGGCGACCTGATCAGGGAGGGGACCGAGTGACCGGTTTTTGATGTCTCCCTTTTCCCCACGGGGACCATTCATTGAGGAAGACAGGCGGTTCGGTGCCGTACGGGGCGATTATGGTTGTGTTTACGGCGCGATTGGCTTAAAAAGTCCGACACCCCGTGAATGGTGACGGTGATTCGGTGATCACGCCATAGCGGCGAGGTCAGGCGGATACATTTATTGAAAAATGCTGTGTGGAGAACATGATGATCATTGGAATTCCAAAAGAGATCAAGACGTTGGAGAACCGGGTGTCCATGACCCCGGGTGCGGTTGAAACCCTTGTCCGGCGCGGGCACACGGTCCTGGTCGAGACCGGGGCCGGTTTGGGCAGCGGGCTTGCCGACGAGCAGTACGCGGCCGCCGGGGCCACGATGACCGACGCGGCAGGGGCCTGGGGCGCGGATATGGTGATCAAGGTCAAGGAGCCCATTGCCAAGGAATACAAGTACCTGCGCAAGGGGCTTTTGCTTTTCACCTACCTGCATCTGGCCGCGGACAAGCCCTTGACCGAGGAGTTGCTCAAGTCCGGAACCATCGGCATCGCCTATGAAACCGTGCAGCTGCCCGGCGGAGCCCTGCCGCTTCTTCTGCCCATGAGCGAGGTGGCCGGGCGCATGGCCCCCCAGGTGGGGTCGCACCATCTGGAGAAGTCCCAGGGCGGCCGGGGACTTCTGCTCGGCGGCGTGCCCGGCGTGCCCCAGGCCTCGGTGGTCGTCCTGGGCGCGGGCGTGGTGGGCACCAATGCGGCCAAGATCGCCATGGGCATGGGCGCCCAGGTCACCGTGCTCGACGTCAATCACTCCCGGTTGCAGTACCTCGACGATATCTACCAGGGCCGCATCGTCACCGTGTCCTCCAACGAGCCCAACATCCGCAAGGCCGTGACCTACGCCGACCTGTTGATCGGCGCGGTGCTCATCACCGGGGCCAAGGCCCCCAGGCTGGTCACCCGGGACATGATCGGGACCATGAAGAAGGGGTCGGTCATTGTGGACGTGGCTGTGGACCAGGGCGGCTGCGTGGAGACCATCAAGGCCACCACCCATGCCGATCCGACCTATCTGGTGGACGGGGTGGTGCATTACGGCGTGGCCAACATGCCCGGCGCCGTGCCGCGCACCTCCACCTACGCCCTGTGCAACCAGACGTTGCCTTATGCCATGAAGCTGGCCACAAAAGGTGTGGACGCCCTTCGCGAGGATCGCTCCCTGGCCCTGGGGCTCAATACCTACCTGGGCGAACTGACCTTTGCGGCCGTGGGCGAGGCCTTCGGCATGCCCGCGACCACGGTGGAGAAGGTTCTGAGGTTGGCCTAGATTCCGAATTCCGTTCGGCCGGGTTCTTTCGTTCTCGGCCGGACGGTGCGCCAACGCCGAGCCGCCGCGAATGTGGCCGGATGATGACGTTTGTTTTACAAAATTGTCTATTTTTACAAAAAAGGGATTTTCTTCCACGGGAAGTTGGGATATTGGCTGGTCCTGGTGCGCAGTCGGCAACTCTTTGAAATCAAGCGAGAACAGGAGGTTTGCATGAAAAGGTCCCTGCTTGGCGCCCTGGCGCTGGTCCTCTTGACGGCCTTGCCCGCGTTCGCCGCGGACAGCATCAAGATCGGCTTCAACATCCCCATGACCGGCGATATCCCGGATGTGGGCGAGTCCTCCAAAAACTCGGCCGAAATGCTCAAAAAGAAAATCAACGACGCCGGCGGCATCGAGGTCGGCGGCAAGAAATACACCCTGGAGTTCGTCTACGAGGACAACGAATCCAAGGCCGAGTCCGCCCTTTCCGCCGCGCGCAAGCTGAGCACCCAGGACAAGGTCCTGGGCATCATCGGCCCCCAGTCCAGCAAGCAGGCCGTTCCCGCCGGCGAGGCGTCCAACGAGCTCAAGACGCCCATGGTCTCGCCCTGGTCCACCAACCCCAACACCACCAAGGGCCGTCCCTTCGTGTTCCGCGGCTGCTTCCTGGACACCTTCCAGGGACCCGTGGCCGCCAAGTTCGCCACCGAGGAATTCGGCGCGAAAAAGGCCGCCGTGCTCTACGACATCGCCAGCGACTATCCCAAGGGCCTGGCCGAGGACTTCAAGGCCGCCTTCGAGAAGATAAACGGCCCCGGCTCCGTGGTGGCCTTCGAGACCTTCACCACCAAGGATGTGGACTTTTCCGCCCAGTTGACCAACATCGCCAAGTCCGGCGCGGATATCCTTTTCACCCCGCAGTACTACAACGAGGTGCCGCTGATCGTGAAGCAGGCCAAGGGCATGGGGTTCAACAAGCCGGTCATGGGCAGCGACTCCTGGGGCAGCGGCGATCTGATGGGGCTGTGCGGCGACGACTGCAAGGGCCTGTTCTTCGTCACCCACTACGCCGCCGCCGGCGCCAAGGGCCAGACCAAGGAATTCATCGACGCCTACACCAAGCTCTACAACAAGACCCCCGACGACGTGGCCGCCCTGACCTGGGACTCCATCAACCTGATGCTCGACGGCGTCAAGCGTATGGGTTCCATCTCGGGCGATATGGACAAGGACCGCGACGCCCTGCGCGCGGCCATGACCGCCACCAAGGATTTCGCGGGCATTACCGGAAACATGTCGTTCAATCCCGAGGGCGACCACGATCCGGTCAAGTGCGCCGTGGTGGTCAAGATCGACGATGCCGGCAAGTTCGGCTTCTACAAGTCGGTGTGCCCCAATTAATCATGTCCGCCCTTCCGGTCCGGGACCTCGCGTCCCGGACCGGCGGGTGACGCAAATCCCATCGCCCGGGGGACAGGCCGTTGCTGCAATCCTTCATCCAGAACATCTTCAACGCCCTGCAGTGGGGAAGCTTCTATTCCCTCATCGCCCTGGGGTACTGTCTGGTCTACGGCGTGCTGCTCCTGATCAACTTCGCCCATGGCGACATCTTCATGGTCGGGGCCTACATCGCCTTTTACGTGTGCATGACGCTCCTCGGAAAGTTCGGCCTCATCCCGGGCATGCCCGGCTGGCTGGTCCTGGCCCTGGCCGTGCCGCTGACCATGATGCTTACCGCCGTGGTCGGGGTGACCCTGGAGCGGGTGGCCTACCGGCCCCTTCGCCGCAAGGGCGTCAACCGCCTTTACGTGGTCATCACGGCGCTGATGTGCGGGCTGATCCTGGAGCACGCCAACCTGGCCCTGCTTGGCGCCAGCCGCCGCAGTTTCCCCACGCTCATCTCCACCAGCGTCTTTTCCTTCGGCGGGGTCAACGTCACCAACCTGAAGATCGGGGTCATCCTGGTGGCCGTCCTGGCCTTCCTTTTCCTGCGCTTCGTGGTGGTCAAGACCAAGATCGGCATGGCCATGCGGGCCATTTCCTACGACCGGTTCGCCGTGCCGCTGATGGGCATTCCGGCCGACAACGTCATCGTCTTCACCTTCGTTCTGGGCTCCGGGTTCGCGGGGCTGGCCGGGCTGCTCTTCGCCATGACCTATCCGGTGCTCGATCCCTACATGGGGGCGCTGATCGGCTGGAAGGCGTTCATCGCCGCCGTGGTGGGGGGCATCGGCTCCATACGCGGGGCCTTTGCCGGCGGATTCCTGCTCGGGTTCGTGGAGATCATGGTGGTGGCCTTTTTCCCCTCCACCTTCCGCGACCTCATCGCCTTCACCATCCTGCTGCTCATTTTGTCGGTCAAGCCCACCGGACTGTTCGGCGTGGCGCGACGGACCAAGATTTAGACTCGTGGCCGGGGAACGATGAAACACTATACCATTCCAGCTCTGCTCGTCCTGCTTCTGGCGGCCTTGGTGGCCGTGTCCATGACCGGGGCCATGAACGTCTATTGGCAGTCGGTGCTCATGTTCATGGGCATCAACATCATCCTGTCCTCGAGCTTGAACATCATCAACGGCAACATGGGCGAGTTCTCCTGCGGCCACGCCGGATTCATGGCCGTCGGGGCCTATGTCTCCTCGGTGCTCTCGGTGTTGCTCTTCGCCGACGGGTCGGTCTTCGGGGACGCGCTTCTTCCCCCGCAACTGGCCGTGTTCCTGTTCCCGGTGGTCCTGGGCCTGGGCGGAATCGCCGCCGCGTTGGTGGGCCTTTTGGTGGCTGTGCCGTCCTTCCGCACCCGGGGCGACTACCTGGCCATCATCACCATCGCCGCGGCCTACATCGTCAAGAGCACCATCGAGAACATCAACGCCATCGGCGGGGCCAGGGGATTCATGGGCATGAGCAAGGTCACGGCGGCCATGAACACCACCGCCGAACTGCCCTGGATGATCATCTGGGTCTTCGTCGGGACCATCTTTTCCATCTGGCTCATTCGCCGCTTCATCTTTTCCACCCTGGGCAACGGGGTCAACGCCGTGTGCCAGGACGAGATCGCGGCCGAGATCATGAGCGTGAACACCAACCGGGTGAAGCTGACGGCCTTTATGATCTCCTGCGGCCTGGCCGGGGTGGCCGGCGGGCTTTTCGCCCACGTCCTGGGCTATGTGAACCCCGGGTCGTTCACCATCCTCAAATCCACCGAGGTCATGGTCATGGTCTATCTCGGGGGCATGGGGTCGCTGTCCGGCTCCGTGCTCTCGGCCGTGCTGATCACCCTGCTCATGGAGGCCCTGCGGCCCTTGCAGATCATCAAGTGGGTGGTCATCCCCCTGATCCTGGTCCTTCTGATGCAGTTCCGGCCCGAGGGGATCATGGGCAACCGGGAGCTTGCGGACATCTTTCCCGGGCTTAAAAAATTCTACAGACTGAAGGGGTAGGGCCCGTGGCGCTTTTGGAAGTCAAGGACATGACCCAGTATTTCGGCGGCCTGTGCGCGGTCACCGATTTTGGCGTCACCTTCGAGGGCGGCGAACTCATGGGGCTTATCGGCCCCAACGGCGCGGGCAAGACCACGGTCTTCAACCTGGTCAGCGGGTTCTACCAGCCATCGCGCGGAGACATCCTTTTCAAGGGCAAAAGCACCCGGGGCCTCAAGCCCCACACGGTCACGGGCCTGGGTATCGCCCGCACCTTTCAGAACATCCGGCTGTGGTTCGACATGACCGTTCTGGACAATATCCTGGTGTCCCAGTACTCCCACCTGGGGTACGGCCTTTTGGACTGCTTTTTGCGCTCCAGGCGGTTCATGCGCCGGGAGGCGGAAATGCGCGCCTGGGCCATGGAGATACTTACGGCCCTGGATCTGGCCCAGTACGCCGACGAACGGCCGGGCAACCTGCCCTACGGCATCCAGCGCCGGGTGGAGATCGCCCGGGCCCTGTCCGTAAAGCCCGATCTGCTCATGCTCGATGAGCCCGCCGCCGGCCTCAACTCGGCCGACGTGGAGGGCCTGATCACGCTCATCCGCTGGATTCACAAGGAGTTCAAGCTGTCCATCTGGATGATCGAGCATCAGATGGATGTGGTCATGAGCCTGTGCACCTGGATCAAGGTCATCGATTTCGGGGCCACCATCGCCGAGGGCCCGCCCGAGGAGATTCGCCGGAATCCCGTGGTCATCAAGGCCTATCTGGGGGACGACACCATTTAGTGGCGCGGTCGTTCAGGCATCGCCACGCTTTCGCGCCATCGCGTCCGGCCTAAAGGACGGCAAGCCATAACCGGGATACAGCATGCTCCTTTCCGTCGAGAATCTGCGCGTCAAATACGGCAACATCGAGGCCCTGCACGGCGTCTCCTTCCAGGTGGACCGGGGGGAGATCGTCACCCTGATCGGGGCCAATGGCGCGGGCAAGACCACCACGCTCCTGTCCGTCATGCGCCTGCCTCCCCCCGAGGCCCCCAGGGTCGTCGCGGGCGACATCCTCTACGACGGGAACTCCCTGCTCGGCGTCGAAACCCACGACGTGGTCCGCAAGCTGCACATGGATCTGGCCCCGGAGGGCCGGCGTATCTTCGGCAACCTCTCGGTTATGGAGAACCTGAACCTGGCCACTTACGCCCGGACCGACGGCCCCGAGGCCATCGCCACGGACCTGGAACGGGTGTTCACCCTGTTCCCGCGCCTGTCCGAGCGCCGCAAACAGCGCAGCGAATCCCTGTCCGGCGGCGAACAGCAGATGCTGGCCGTGGGGAGGGCGCTTATGACCGGATGCGATTTCATCCTGCTCGACGAACCCTCCATGGGCCTTGCGCCGCTTCTCATGTACGAGATGTTCCGCACGCTCAAAAAGCTCAACGAGCAGGGCATGACCATCCTCCTCGTCGAGCAGAACGCCAAGGTGGCCCTGGACTTCGCCCATCGGGGCTATGTGCTCGATACCGGCGAGATCGTGGCCCAGGGCACAGCCGACGATCTCAAACGCGATCCCATGGTCAAAAAGGCCTACCTGGGCGGATAGGAATCGGGGCTGCCGCCCCGAACCCCGCCCGGGGGAAATCATTTCCCCCGGACCCCCTGGCTCCGGCCTGTTTTCCCCGGCGCGACGCGCCGGGGAAA
>JBMONM010000149.1:0-8622 GCA_049324675.1 Thermodesulfobacteriota bacterium | reverse complement strand
AAAACGCCTGAAGGCCCGTCCCCCCGGTCGGGATGCGCCCGTTTCCGGCCATGCCGGGACGCGGCTTGGCTTCGGTCCCCGGCCGTGGTATGCCGCCCCGGGCGTGCCGCCCGGTCCGTGCGGCGCGCGGCCGCAAACCACATCCCGCGAGGAAACCCATGCCCCCCTTCCGCCGGCTGTCCGCCGTCTGCGCCGTCCTTTTTCTTCCCCTGCTTTGCAGCCTCGGCTGCCAGTCGACCATGCGGGCCAAGCCGGCCGAAGGCACCGGATTCGTGCCCATGGACCAGCTCCAGGCCGAGGCCGACCTGCCTTTCAACAAGGTCTGGCTCAAGCAGGGCGTGGATTTCGCGACCTACCGGACGATCTGCGTGGCCGAGGTGGACACCACGCACCTGCTTGCGGCCACCTGGTGGCAGACCACGTTCAGGCCGGACAAGGTGGAGGCCGACGCCCGGGCCGTGGCCGCCTACATGCGCCAGCACCTGATCGACGCCTTTCGCGCGGACAAGGCCAAGCATCTTGTGGTGGTGGATACGCCCGAGCCCGGGTCCCTGACCCTGGAGACGGCCCTGACCGAGCTCGTGCCGAGCAATCCGGTCATGGGGGCCCTGGCCCTGGCCGCGCCCTACGGCTCCGGAGTGGCCCTGCAGGCCGCGGAAAACCAGACCGGCGGCGCGGCCACGGTGTCCTTCGAGGCCAGGCTGCGGGACACGGACACGGGCGAGATCGTGGCCATGTTCGCGGACCGGGAGAACGGCAAGGTGGCGCCCATCAACCTCAACGCCCTGACCTGGTACGGCGAGGCCCACGCGGTCATCGACGACTGGTCGGCCGAGTTCGTCCAGGTCATGGACCGCAGGCCCGGCGAGGTCGTCAAGCCGGCCAGCCCGTTCACCCTGCTTCCCTGGTGAGCCGCCTGGACAGCCTTCGCGCGCCCCGGTCGTTTTCCCGCCTCCTCCCCGCACCGACGGCATCGCCGCAGAACATCCAATCATGACCGGATGTTACACCTGAAACGAGGCGGGGCGGATCATACTCGGCATGCTCATTTTTTCAAAATTGTAAATATACCGTTTTTGCTATTGCCTGCCCGCCTTCCCTGCGCTAACGTCCAAACCGGGTCGCATCGGGGGGCGTCGACGGTTTTCCCAATCCATTGATTTTTGAAGACATGTTCTTCGCACCGGTTTCTTGGCGCCAAACGGATTCGTGCGTCCAACTCCACGTGCGAAACGACATTTTAACACTCTTGCGCATGTATTGTCAGGCAACATCCCGCCCCCATGGAGGATGACGGGCGGGGGCATGGCGGCGCACGGACGTCCCCGGGCCGGATGTCGTCCCGGGTTCCGACGCCGCCGCACCATGACACAGGGCGGCTTGCCCATGGGAGACTCGCGCCATGGATCGGAACCTGATCAAGAAACACGAAAAAACCCTGCTCGCGGCCATGACCTCCGTAAACACCTGCCAAAACCTCCTGGCCCGGCTGGACCGCCAGTGGACCCGGGCCACCCTGACCGGAAAAATCAACTGCAGCCGCATCGCCCAGACCCTGATCGATTTCATCATCGCCACCCAGGAGAACTTCACCTCCCTGCAGACCACCCTGATCGACACCCTGATGGTGGAAAGCACCCAGAAGGTGGTCCTGGAGATCGCGGCCGTGGCCCAGGTGGCCATCGACATCCTCAAGCGCAACCTCTTCGAACGGACCGCCGACGTGGGATTCCTGGCCACGGACGACGACATCGCGCGCTTTCTCGCGGCCGGCGGCGACGACCCGGACGAAAGGACCGCCATCGAGGAGCGCCTTGCCGAATACCGCGCCAAGTACACGGTCTACGACGAGATCCTGATTCTGGACGCGAATGGCCGGGTCCGCGCCCATCTCGACCGGGACAATCCCGTGACCCTTTCGCATGACCCGCTCATCGCCC
This sequence comes from Thermodesulfobacteriota bacterium, assembly GCA_049324675.1. Classification (GTDB taxonomy): domain Bacteria; phylum Desulfobacterota; class Desulfovibrionia; order Desulfovibrionales; family Desulfovibrionaceae; genus Desulfolutivibrio. The sequence continues at coordinate 6,682 of JBMONM010000149.1, read as the reverse complement.
GGACCCTGGCCGCCGACCAGTATGTGGAGACCTACCGGGAATCCGACCTGGCCCCGGGACGAGGGGACGTGCTCCTCTATTCCCAGGCCGTCCGGAACCCCGAAACCGGAACGCCCCTCGGCGTTTTGTGCCTGCGTTTCGACTTCGCGGGCGAGATGGCCGGGATTTTCGAGAAACTTGCCCAATCCAGCCAGGACATGGTCATCCTGATCCTCGACGAGTCCGGCAAGGCCATCGCCACCAGCGATCCGGCCAGGGCCCCGGCCGGCCGGACCTATTCCATGGCCCTGCACGACGATTTCCGCCTGACCCAGATCGACGGCGAGCCGTATCTGGTCAAGACCCTGGCCACCACCGGCTACCAGGGCTTTTTCGGGCTGCCCTGGCGCGGGCATGTGGCCAAGCGGGTGACCACGGCCTTCGGAGGCGGCGGCAACGGCGGCAACGGCACGTCCCTGGACGCCCGGACCATCCGCACAAACGCCATTTTTTCCGGCCGGCTGGTGCAGGTGGAGGAAGCCTCGGAAAACGTCCTGTCGGACCTGGAACTGGTGGTCCAAAACGGCGAGATCATGGCCGCCAAGAAGTCGCTCCAGGCCGATCCCTCGGAGCGGGTCGAGGCCCACGCCCTGCCCCACGTCCTCAACGAGGTCAAAAAGATCGGCGACCAGGTGCAGCACGTCTTCCAGGACTCGACCGACGGCCTGCTCAGGCTGGTCACCTCCTCCAGGCTGCACGACGTGCGTTTTCTGGCCCAACTGGCCATCGACATCATGGACCGCAACCTCTACGAGCGGGCCAACGACTGCCGCTGGTGGGCCCTGACCTCGGAATTCCGCCGCATCCTGGACAAGCCGGCCGCAGGCGCGGCCGACACGGACCGGATGCGCGAGATTCTGGCCTACATCAACGGCCTCTACACCGTGTACACGAATCTGCTCGTCTATGACCGGGGCGGCAGAATCCTGGCCTGCTCCAATCCGGGCGAGCGCCGCCTGGAGGGCCGCCTCCTCGACGCCGGCTTCGTCCCGGCCACGCTGAGGCTCGCCCATTCCCAGCTCTACGCGGTCTCGGATTTCGAACCCACCGACCTCTACGCCGAAAACGGCGTCGCCCGGCCGACCTACGTCTACAACGCCGCCATCACCTCCCTTGCCCGCCCGGGCGAGGTCCTGGGCGGCATCGGCATCGTCTTCGACGCCGCGCCGCAGTTCTTGTCCATGCTCAGGGACTGCCTGCCCAGAGACGGCCAGGGGAACATCCAGGAGGGGTCCGAGGGCATGTTCGTGGAGCCCGGAGGACGGATCATCGCCTCGACCAACCCGGACCACGCCCCCGGGGGGATGGTGGAGATTCCCGGGGCCTTCCGGGAACTGGCCGGGGGCCGGTCCGACTCCCGGCTGGTTGCCGAGGCGGACGGGCTCTACGCCGCCGGCTGCGCCCACTCGGCGGGATACCGGGAATACAAACGCGACGGGGTCTACGCCAACGATCTGCTGGCGATCGTCACCGTGCGCATCTAGCGGCGGGTCCCCCTGGTATTGTTTTCATCTATTGCCAAAGGAGTATCACATCACGATAATATATTTGACTTTGAGCACGGCATTCCCCAGTTAGTATTGATATGCTTGATACATGTTTTGAAAAGCACATATCGCTTTCAATAGATATTCCCCAGGTGGCCATAAGCACCCAGGCGTTTCCCTCCGTGTGGGACGTGATGGAGTTTTGCCGCGTCCACGAGTGCCCCGCCGTGGAATACACCTTCCGACGCGGCGCCGTTTCCCGGGAGGAGGTGGCCCGGGAGATCCCCCACATCGAGCTTCTGCGGCGCTCCGGGCTTTTTTTGCGCTACCACCTGGCCTTTCCCGCATTCGATCTCGGACATCCGGACCCGGCCCGGGCCCGCGCGGCCGTGGACTTCCATCTCTTCTGCCTGCGCCTCGTGGCAGATGCGGGCGGCGACCGCGCCACCCTGCACATCGGGCTTGACGGCGCCTTGCGCGGACGCGTGGATTACGGGGCCGCCGCACGGGGACTGCGCGAACTGGTGAACGCGGGAGAGCGTCTGGGCGTGCGCGTGTGCCTGGAGAACCTGCGTCTGGGCCAGACCGGGAACCCCGGCCGATTCCAGGAACTCCTCGATCAAAGCGGGGCCTGGGCGACCCTGGACGTGGGCCATGCCCGCGCCCGCGGGTTGGCCTCGGCCGCGCCCGGCCGCGCCCTGGACTTCATATCCCGCTGCGGGGAAAGGCTTCTCGGCGCACATGTCTACGAGATCGAGGCCGTCGTGGAACCCGGCGGCCCCGCACGGCATCTGCCCCCGCGCGACCTGGACGCCATCGGGCCGCTGCTCGACGCCATGCTGTGGGGAACCTCGTGCGACTGGTGGCTGATCGAACTGATGGACCCCGTTGAGATGGCGGACACGCTTTCGCTCCTGCGCCTCTATCAGGACGGGATCAAGGCCCGGGCGGCCGCGTCCGCCCCGTCCCCTGGCGCGCAACACGCCAACCGCAAGGAACCCGCATGACACGGAACCGGTACTGGAGACTGCTTCTTCTGCTTGCGGCGGTCGTGGCGCTCGTGCCCGACGCCGTATCCCTGGCTGCGGACAAGGAACTCAACGTCATCGCCGCCTACAACGCCAAGCAGGACATCTTCGATGCCTTCAGCAAGGCCACCGGCATCAAGGTGAACCAGTTGGACATGTCCTCGGGCGAGGTGCTGGCCCGGATGCGCGCGGAAAAAGGGCGTCCCCTGGCCGACGTATGGTTCGGCGGCGGCGTGGACGCCTTCATCGCGGCCCGGAAGGACGGGCTGCTCGAACCGTACATCTCCCCCGAGGCCGCGCATATCGACGGGAAATACAAGGACCCCCAGGGGTACTGGACCGGCATTTCCCTGGTCACGGTGGATTTCGTGGTCAACACGAAGATTCTCAAGGAGCGGGGAATCCCGGTCCCGGAGACCTGGGAGGCCCTGACCGCCCCGGAGTTTACGGGCGAGATCTCCATGTCCGACCCGTCCATCTCGGGCACGGCGTATTTCACGCTCTACAGCGTGCTCGCGGCCCGGGGCAAGGAGAAGGGCTGGGAATTTTTCGCGAAGCTGGCCGAGAACATCCCCTTCTACGCCAAGCGCGGCTCCGAACCGCCCCAGCGCGCGGCCATGGGCGAATCCCTGGTGGGCCTGGCCCCGGGATTGTGGCCTGAGCTCCAGGCCCAGGGCTACCCCATCGCCTATGTCTTCCCCAAGGACGGCATTCCCTGGTGGCCGGCGCCGGTGGCCATCTTCAAGGACGCCGCGCACCTGGAGGCGGCCAAGGCCCTGGTGGACTGGGCGCTTTCCAAAGAGGGCCAGGAACTGCTCAAGACCAAGGACCCGCGCTTCCCCACCCGGGCCGACGTGGCCCCGCCCGAGTCCCTTGCCGGCGTCGACACCTCGGCCTTCATCCCCATGGATTTTCTCAAGGCCGGCGCGGAGCGGGCCGAGGTGCTGAGGACGTGGCAGGAACGATTCGCCAAATAGACACACCCCTCCCCCCCGACGGGGCGGCCCGCCCGGCCGCCCCGTTTTTTCTTTCCCCCGAGGGGCTGGTCTACGGCCTGATTCTGGCGAGCGTGCTGGTGTTCGTGTTGTGGCCGATCCTGGCCGTTTTCCTGCAAAGCGTGGTCATCGACGGCAGACCGAGCCTCGCCGGGTACGCGCGCCTGTTCACCCGCGAGGCCGGGCTGTTGTGGAACAGCGTGTTTTCCTCCGCCCTGGCCACGATCCTGTCCGTTGGCCTGGCCACCTGCGTGGCCCTGTACCTGACCCACACCCGGCTGCCCGGCAAGCGCCTGGTCCTGGGCGTGCTCATGCTGTCCATCATCGCCCCGCCCTTCGTGTCCTCGCTGGTGTACATCATGCTCTTCGGGCGGCGCGGACTCGTCACCCACCAGCTTTTGGGGCTCGACATCAACCCCTACGGCTGGCACGGCGTGGTGCTCATGCAGACGGCCGGGTTCACGGCCATGGCCGCCCTGCTCATCCTGGGGGTGCTGCACCGGGTGGACCGCAGGCTGGAGCACGCGGCCAACGACCTTGGCGCGTCGAGCCCGCGCGTGATCACCGGCGTCACCCTGCCCCTGGCGGCCCCCGGACTGCTTGTGGCCGCGATCATGGTCTTCATCCGCGCCCTGTCCGACTTCGGCACGCCCATCATCATCGGCGGGAGGTTCACGACCCTGGCCACCCAGGCCTATCTGAACGTGGTGGGGCTTTTCGACATGCCCCGGGCCGCGGCCATGAGCATGGTGCTCCTGATCCCGGCCCTGGCCGCGTTCCTGTTGTACCGGCGCATCCTGGGCACAACCAACGTGCTCGGCGCCGCCCCCGGCCTGGAGCACGCCCGGGACCGCATCGGACTCTCGGCCCCGATGCGGTGGATTCTGGCCGTATGTACCTGGGGATTCATCGGGTTCGAGATCGGAAAATACGCCACCATCCTGTGCGGCGCGTTCACCCGGACCTGGGGGGTGGACTTCACGCCCACCCTGGCCCACCTCCAGGCCCTGACGGCCGATCGTCTGGACAGCTTTTTGCGCAGCCTGCACTATTCCGTGGCGGCCGGGGCCGCGGGAGCCGTGCTGGGCGGGGCCATCGCCTACGTGCTGGAGCGCAAGCGGCCGCCAGGGGGCAGGTTCCTGGATTTCATCGCCGATCTGCCCTACATCATCCCCGGCCCGTTTTTCGGCATCGCCTACATCCTGGCCTTTCACAATCCGCCCCTGGCACTGACCGGCACCGCCTTCATCGTTGTCGCCAACTGCGTCTACCGGCAGTTGCCCGTCAGCATCAAGGCGGGCATGGCCGCGCTCAAGCAGTGCCGGCCCGAGACCGAGGCCGGGGCCCGCGACCTGGGGGCCCGGGAACGCCATGTGGTCATGGACATCGTGGCCCCGATGATGAAGCCCGCCCTGCTCATCGCCTTCATCAACACCTTCACCTCCACCATGATCACCATCGGGGCCGTCATCTTCCTGGTCTCCCCGGACACCAAGGTGCTCACCATGGACATGTTCGGCGAGATCAAGCGCGGCCGCATCGGCGAAGCCGCCGTGCTGGCCAACGTCATCATCGTCTCGGTGCTGGCCGTGAACCTGCTTTTCTCCTGGCTGTACCTGCGCAAAAGGAAGGCGTGACCATGTTTCTGGAACTGCGGGGGCTGTGCAGGCGGTACGGCGGGGCCGCCGCCGTGGACGGGCTGGATCTGGCCGTCGGCAAGGGCGAGTTCGTGTGCATCCTGGGGCCCAGCGGCTGCGGCAAGACCACCACCATCGGCATGGTCGGCGGCTTCGTCACGCCCACCCGGGGCCGCATCCTGCTGGACGGCGAGGACGTGACCGCGCTGCCCCCCCATGTGCGGCCCACCTGCACCGTGTTTCAGAACTATGCCCTGTTCCCGCACCTCAGCGTGCTCAAAAACGTGGTCTACGGCCTCAAATTCCGCGGCGTTCCCGCAAAGCGGGCCGCCCGGGACGGCGAGGCCATGCTGGACATGATGGGCCTGCCGGGGCTGCGCGACCGCCGCGTGACCGATTTGAGCGGCGGCGAGCAGCAGCGCGTGGCCTTGGCCCGGGCCCTTATCCTCAAGCCCAAGGTGCTGCTTTTGGACGAGCCCCTGAGCAACCTGGACGCCCGGCTGCGCTTCACGCTGCGCAAGGAGATCAAGGAACTGCAAACCCGGCTCGGCATCACCATGCTCTACGTCACCCACGACCAGGAGGAGGCCCTGGGACTGGCCGACCGCATGGTGGTCATGAACGCGGGCCGCATCGAGCAGACCGGCGCTCCCGAGGAGGTCTACACCCGTCCGCGAACGGCTTTCGTGGCCCGGTTTCTCGGCCGGGCCAACCTCATCCGCGAAAACGGACGGCTGGTGCTGGTCCGCCCCGAGGACATGATCCTTTCCCCCCTGTCCGGCCGCCGCCGGGGAACCGTGGCCCACCGGCAGTTCAGCGGCCCCATCACCACCTATTTCGTGGACGTGGGCCAGACGCGCCAGCTTGAAGTGGATATGCTCAGCAATTCCGATGCGCGCCACACCGTGGGCGAGGCGGTGTACGTGGACTGGCGGCGGGACATGGACATGGACGAGGAGTAGGCGGACTGGCCTCTTTCCGTGCGGCGTCCCCGAGGGGGCGTCAGCCATGCCCCTGGGGCGGGCTTTCCGGACTCTGCCCGGCGAAAAGTCCTCGCCCCAGGCTTAATGCCAATCCCAGGGCGCACACGGCCACCAGAAATAAAAGCCCCACGGCCGCCCAGAATCCGGCCATGACCCGGGCCACTCCCGGCAGGAAGGAGCCCAGCACGCCGCCGCTGTAGTAAAAGGCCAGGTACAGCCCGTTGACCACGGCCTTGAGCCGGGGTTCGGCCGCGTTGAGGATGCCCGGGGCCGCGGAGTGGGTCAGAAACATCCCGCCGCACAGGACCACCACGGAAAAAAAGATGGCCCAGGCCGAGGGCAGGGCGAAGAAAAGCACGGAAACGGCTTCCACGGCCAGCCCGACGGCGAGCACGGCCTTGCGGCCGCCGAGGATGCCGGCCGCCCGGGGCGACCACAGGGACGCGGCGATGCCCACGAGATAGCCCAGATACATGGCTCCGATGCGCGCCGAGGAAACCCGGCCCTCGATCT
>JBMONM010000148.1:0-8701 GCA_049324675.1 Thermodesulfobacteriota bacterium | reverse complement strand
GCCCTTGATGCTGAGGCCGCTTCCGGCGTCGGACGCGCCGGCGGCCGAGGCCAGTTGCGTCAGCCGGTCGATGTTGCCGGCGCTGACCGCCGTCAGCAGCGTCTCGCCGCCGCTTCTGCGGGCATAGGCCCGGTCCCGGATGGTGTCCGAGAAAAGGCCCATGGATGAAAACGCGGTTTCGGTAAGCGCGCTGTACGGTTCGGGCGACATCTGCCGCAGGCCCCGGGCCACCTGGCTGGCATCCATGAAATCGATGGTCCCGAGCAGGACCTGCATGGACGGCGTGGCCAGGGACGTGGCCCCGGTCAGGCCGGCCGCCGCGCCCATGGCGTTCCTCGACGTGCCGGCAATGGTGTACGGCAGGCGCGTCACCGAAACCGAGCCGCCGATGCCCGCGGTGATGGCCGTATCCCCGACGTCCACGGTGAACACCAGGAACTGGCTGTGGTCGTCGATGGTGATGGTGTCGAACGCGCCGGTGATGCCGCCGGCCGAGGTCAGAAGCGTGAACGTCTGGCCGGCGGAGTAGTAGCCCTGGGCCACGTCCAGGGACAACGCGCCGCCGGCGATGGTCGTGGTCCCGGAAACCACCACCAGATCGCTTACCGTGGGCGTGATCTCCATGAAAAGCGTACTGCCCGCGCCAAGGTACAGGTTCCCGGCGATGGTCAGGGTGCCCGGGGAGTTGCCCGGGGAGATCAGGCCGGAGCTTACGACGTCGCCGGTGACCGTGCCCGAGCCGGCCAGGGTGCCGGTTGCGGCGATGGTCAGTTCCGGGGACCCCATGGTGCCGTTGACCAGGGCCGTTCCGGTCAGGGTCATGTTCTGGTGGAGGGTCAGGGTGGCCCCGGAATCGACCTGGTAGGCCTGGGAGGCCAGGGTGCCGGTTACGTCCAGGGTGCCCCCGGAAACCAGGGTGGAGCCGGTGTAGGTACTGTCGCCGGAAAGGACCAGGGTGGCCGTGCCGGCCTTGGTCAGGCTGCCCGAGCCGGAGATGACCCCGGCATAACTGACGTTCGAGGCCAGATCGAAGGTCAGTGCCCCGTTGTTCACGGTGTCGCCCGTGATGGCCACGTTCTCGTTGACGGTCAGGGCGGCGTTGGGAAAAATGGCCACGGAACCGAAGCTGCTGGTCGCTGTGGGGGCAAGGGTCCAGTTCGTACCGGTCGTCCCGTCGCCGACGGCCAGGGAATCCACGCCGCTTATCCGGGCGATGCTGGTGGCGGCATTCGGGACGCCGAGCAGGGTCAGGGCGTTATTGGCGCCGGTCCCAAGATCGATCTTGCCGATGATCGTGGCTCCGTGGCCCAGCGTCACAATGTTGTTGTCGGCGCTTCCCGTGTTCCAGCCGCCGATACCGTCGGGTGTGCCGGCCCGGATGGCATAGCCTTCGCCCGAGCCCGAGGTGTCCACGCCGGAGAGCGTGCCGGTGACGTACAGGTTCATGGCCCCGTCCGCGCCCACGGCCACGGCCAGACCGTTCGCCCGGGCCGAGACCGTGCCGGAGATGGAAACGGGCGTGGATGCGCCGCCTCCGCCAAGCGTCCCGCCGCTCCATATCCCCAGGGCGGTATGCCCGCCCGCCGTGGCCGTGATGTCCCCGGCCATTTCCCCTACGATGGTCACGCCGAATAGACCGTACAGGCCGTAGGCCGTCGTGCCGCCGGCCGTGGCCATGATGGAGCCGGTCGAGGCGATGGAGCCGATGCTGAGCGCGCCGCCCGAATATATGCCGCGGGCATTTGATCCGCTCGTGGCCGTGGCCGTGATGTCCCCGGCCATTTCCCCGGTGATGGTCACACCGGCTATTGCGTACAGGCCATAAGCCCAATTCGTCCCGGCCGTGGCCTCGATGCTGCCGGACTCGGCGATGGAGCCGATGCTGATCGCGCCGCCGGAGGAATATATCCCGTGGGCGTATTGCCCTCCGGACGATGCCGCGATGTCCCCGGCCATTTCCCCGGTGATGGTCACGCCGTCTGCTCCGTGCAGGCCATAGGCGTAGTTTGTCCCGGCCGTGGCCGTGATGCTCCCGGTACTTGCGATGGCGCCGATGCTGAGCGCGCCGCCCGAGGAATATATCCCGTAGGCGTCAGTTCCGCTCGTAGCCGTGGCCGAGATGGCCAGCGCGCTTGCGCCGCCGATCGTTCCCAGGGAGGTGGCTAACAGGGCGGTGACGTCCGACGCCCCGGACCGGCTGACGGTCACGGCCCCGCCGGAATTGTTGAGCAGGGAGGCCTGCTGGGTGAGCGTCAGCCCCCCGGTCGTGAGATCGATCGTCCCGGAAGATCCGGAAAGAAAACGAATGTCGCCCGCCGCGCCCGAGGCGTTGAGGTCGTCGACCGCCTGCCGCAGGGACCCCGCGCCGGAGTCGGCGGTGGTGTCGACGTCATACGTCTGGGCCGGGGACGGAGCGGCCCACAACAGTACGGCGGCCAGGATCGAGACGGCCGCCAGACGGCCCGGGAATGCGGCGAAAAGGGAAAAAGCGAACCGGCAACGGCGAACGATGGAAACATGGGACGATACGGCTGCTTTCACGACGGCTCCCTCGTAATGAAACGATCGTGGCCTCTCACATCCGGGCCTTGCCGTGCGGCCCACGCGGCAAACCATGGCTTTTGGGAACATGCTTCGGGCATCCCCTGCGCGAGGTGCCATTCGTTCCTTTTCCACCGGCATATCCGTGGATGGATAGCGTAAAAAACACGCCGGCGCTGTCAGGATTTTTCGTGATTTTGTGTAGCGGAGTTTGGGGACGGACAGGACTTTCCGGGCCACGACGGGCGCGGAGTCGGGATGTTTCGGCCGTCAAAATCCGTTCAAGCGGGGACAGTCGGGCTGAAGGACTGCAATACCCGGAGGGAAAGGGATGGAGCGCGAAACGTCAGGGTCCCGCGCCCCCCGCGTTAGAACTCGTAGCGCACCCCCACGGCCCCGGCCTGGGTCTGGGTGCCCCGGGCCAGAAACTGCCCGGAATAGCGCACGTAAAGCTTTGTCGATTCGCTTACCCCGAAACTCACCCCGGCGTCCACCAGCAGGCTGTCCCGGGCCGGCTCCCCGGTCCTGGAGGTAAAGCCCGAGGTCGGCGAGCCGTTATACCTCGCCGAAATGGTCGTGGAGTCGTCCAGGAACTCGTGCCCCCAGCGCAGGGACAGGTCCGGGCTGACGGTCGTCTTCTCCCCCACCGCGAACGTGCCCGAGACCTTGGCCCCAAGTCCCGTTTTCAGCGAATTGCCGGTAAAGCCCTGGACGGTCAGGCCCAGGTCCGGATCGGATTCCGCGAACCCGGGATTGGACACGTAGCCATAGTCCAGGGTGGCCACCGGCCCGGCCTTGAAGTTCCCGAAGGTCCAGTCGCAGCCCGTGGACAGGGAGGCCCCGAACAGAAACGAGGTATACTTGCCTGTGGGCTCCCGGGCGATGCTCCCGAATTCGATCCTGCGATCCAGGTGATTGACGGCCGCGCCGGCCTGCACCAGCCCGTCGGCGTAAAAGCCTCCCGAGGTGGCCGAGGCGTAGACGCCGCCCAGAAAGGCGTCCGAAAAGCCCGTGGACGTGGCCTCGTCCCGGAAACGCAGGTCGGAGTGCACCCAGCCGACCTGGAACCCGGCCAAGAAATTCTCGGTTATGCGCGCGTCGCCGCCGGCCATGACCCCGTACTGCCAGGACTGGAACCCGGTCCGGTTATGCCCGTTGTCAAAGCTCTGGTACTGGCCCACGGGCTTGACGAACAAGGCCATGCCCCCGTGCCGGTGCCCTTGATGCTGAGGCCGCTTCCGGCGTCGGACGCGCCGGCGGCCGAGGCCAGTTGCGTCAGCCGGCCGATGTTGCCGGCGCTGACCGCCGTCAGCAGCGTCTCGCCGCCGCTTCGGCGGGCGTAGGCCCGGTCCCGGATGGTGTCCGAGAAAAGGCCCATGGCCGAGAACGCGGTCTCATCGAGCGCGCTGTACGGCTCGGGCGACATCTGCCATAGCCCCCGGGCCACGTCGGCGATCTCCATGAAATCGATGGTCCCGAGCAGGACCTGCATGGACGGCGTGGCCAGGGATGTCGCGCCGGTCAGGCCGGCGGCTGCGGCTGTGGAGTTTCGGGAGGTGCCGGCCATGGTGTAGGACTGGCGCGAGACCGTGGCCTGGATCGAGTCGGCGTCGGCGTCGATCGTGAAACGCAGAAACGGGCTGGAGCAGTCCACGGACACGGCGTCGAAATACCCCGTGATGCCGCCCGTCGAGGAAAGCAGGGTAAAGGTGTCGCCGGAGGTGTAAAGCCCCTGGGACACGGCGACGGAGAGGGTTCCGCCGTGTATGGCCGTGCTGCCGGAGACCAGCAGCAGGTCGTTGGCAGAGGGCGTGATCTCCATGGCCAGCAGGCTGCCGGAGTTCAGGATCAGGTTGCCGAGGATGGTCAGGGTGCCCGGGGAGTTTCCCGGCGAAATGGTCCCGTTGTCCGTGACGTCGCCCTGGATCGTCCCCGAGCCGTACAGGGTCGCGCCCCGGGCCACGGTCAGTTCCGGCACGATCAGGGTGCCGTTGACCAGGGCGTAGTCCTGGGCGGTGTAGTCCTGGTCCAGTTCCAGGGTGGCCCCGGCCAGGATGCCCACGGACCGGGAGTTCAGGGTCCGGGTGAGGCGCAGTTGCCCCCCGGCGGCCAGGGTCGTGCCGGTGTAGGTGGTGGCCCCGGAGAGGACCAACGCGGCGTCGCCTGTCTTGGTGACCCCGCCCGTGCCGGAGATGATCCCGCCGTAGGTTTTTCCCGCCCCGATATCGAACACCAGGGTTCCGCCATTCGCGATATCGCCGGTGACGGTCACGTTCTCGTTGACGGTCAGGGAGGCCAGGGGGTTGACGGTCGCCGCGCCGTAGGTGGAGGCGTTGGCCGTGGTGGGGTTCAGGGTCCAGGACGTGGCCGTGGCCCCGTCGCCGGCGACCAGGGTGTCCACACCGACAAACAGGTTGGCCGCCGATCCCGTGCCCACGAGGGCAAGCGTGTTCGTGCCCGTGCCCAGATCGACCTTGCCCACCAGCGTGGCCCCGGTGCCGAGCGTCACGGTGTTGTCCGCGCTGCCCGTGGTCCAGCCGCCGGAGCCGTCCGGCGAACCGGCCCGGATGGCGTAGCCGTTGCCGGAGCCCGAGGTGTCCGTGCCGGAGAGCGTGCCGGTGACGTACAGGTTCATGGCCCCGTCCGAGGCCACGGCCACGGCCAGTCCGTTCGCCCGGGCCGAGACCGTGCCGGACAGGGGCGCGGAGGCGCTGCCGACGGTGAGCGTCCCGCCGCTCCAAATCCCCAGGGCGGTATGCCCGCCCGCCGTGGCCGAGATGGTCCCGGCCATCACCCCGGCGATGGTGACGTCGCCGGAGGCGCGCAGGCCATAGGCGGTGTCCGCCCCGGCCGTGGCCGTGATGCTGCCGGTGGCGGCCATGGAGCCGATTGTGGTCGAACTGCCCGATAATATCCCGTAGGCGGTTGCACCGCTCATGGACGTGGCCGAGATGTCCCCGGCCATCACGCCGGTGATGCCGACGCTTGCGGTTGCACTCATCCCCGCGGAGCCGCTCGTCCCGGCCGTGGCCGTGATGTTCCCGGTACTTGCCATGGAGCCGATGCTGATCGAGCCGCTTGCGGCCTGTATCCCGATGGCGTTCGATCCGCTCGTGGCCGTGATGCCGCCGGCCATTTCCCCGGTGATGGTCACGCCGTTGGCGCGTATCCCAGAGGCGTTGCTCGTCCCGGCCGTGGCCGTGATGCTGCCGGTACTTGCCATGGAGCCGATGCTGATCAAACCGTATACGCAATAAACTCCGTAGGCGCTTGAGCCGCTTATGGCCGTGGCCGCGATGTCCCCGGCCATCGCGCCGGCGATGCCGATGTTTCCTCCGTTTGCATACACCCCGAAGACGTTGCCCGTCGCGGCCGTGGCCGTGATGCTGCCGGTTGCGGCCATGGAGCCGATGGCGAGCGCGCCGCCCGCATATATCCCATGGGCGATCGAGCCGCTCGTGGCCTCGGCCTCGATGGCCAGCGCGCTTGCGCCGCCGATCGTTCCCAGGGACGCGGCGGTCAGGGCGGTGACGCTCGACGCCCCGGACAGGCTCACGGCCACGGCCCCGCCGGAATTGTTGAGCAGGGACGCCTCCTGGGTCAGGGTCAGGCCGGACGCGAGGTCGATTGTCCCGGAAGAGCCGGACACGAAGCTGATGACGCCCGCCGCGCCCGAGGCGTTGAGGTCGTCGACCGCCTGCCGCAGGGACCCCGCGCCGGAGTCGGCGGTGGTGGTGACGGAATAGACTGTCTGGGCCGGGGATTGCGCGGACCACAGCACCATGGCCAGGGCCGGGACGGCCGCCAGGCGGCAAGGAAGCGCGCGGAGAAAAAAAAGAACGCGGCGAAACGCACATCCGGGGACCGCAAAAGGCGGAGGCACTCCACACATACCCATCCTCTCCCGATACACCATGGGTCCGCCGGGCGGCTTGCGCCCTTCCCCCTCCGCCCATCCTGGAAACGCATGAAAAATCCGTTTTCCTGTCTGGTCGGGGGAAAAATCGATTTTTTCGTACCAGATGCATATTTTTTGCGCAACGGAAAAACATCGGGACCCGGAAGAGAGCATGACGCCTGACGCATGACGTTCGGCCCGGATCATGGATTCGCGCGACAGCGGGCCGCGCGCTCATTGTCCGGATGACGCCGCGCGTCGGATGGCGCTGCGAAAGACTGTTTCCTGGCGGATCACTCTGATTTTTTGACGAAACGAAGCGCCAAGGACGCGCCTCGCGGCGGGGACGGGCGGGGCATGACACCCGGCCCGCCGTCCGCATGGGCGGCGAACCGGGAAAACGGATACGGCTGGAATGCGGCTAGGCCTTCACCACCCGCAGGGTGTCCGTGAACATGGCCGTGACCTTGAACTTTCCGCACGAGGCCTCGACCAGATGGTCACAGTCCGGAAAAAGCTGGACCGTGGGATCGAAGGCGTCCCCGATATAGACGTCCTTGGCCTCCCCGTTGGTCTCGAACCGGATGGTGGTCCCGTCGCCCAGGGTCACCATCTGCTCATGGTTGATCTCGATCGGCAGATCGGCTTCGGTGAAATTCATGTCCCGCTCCTTTTGCCAGACGGTTTGAACCATGGCGGAGGCCGCGTCGCGAGGGCCTCCCGGATTTTTTATTCACTTTAACTATACGACTTCCCAAAAGATAATCAAGATAATTTCTTCACAAGCGAAAAAAAACGGGCGGCGGGACCACAGGTCCCGCCGCCCGGGAAGGCGTCCGGCGCATCCGCGCCGTCGGGATTCCGGCCGGCGTCCTACATGTCCAGCACGTAGGCGAAAACCAGCGGGGCCACGATGGCCGCGTCGGAATTGATCATGAACGAGGGCGTGCCCACGTCGAGCTTGCCCCAGGTGATTTTCTCGTTGGGCACGGCCCCGGAATAGGAGCCGTAGGAGGTGGTGCTGTCCCCGATCTGGGCGAAATAGGCCCAAAACGGCGTGTCCTCCAGTTCCAGGTCCTGGATGAGCATGGGCACCACGCAGATGGGAAAGTCCGCCGCGATGCCGCCGCCGATCTGGAAGAACCCGATGGGGGTCTTGGCCTTGGCCATGGCCGTGTACCACCCGGCCAGATGCTCCATCTGCTCGGTGCCGTGGCGCACCGCGCCGTGGCTTTTGACCCGGCCGCTCATGACCTCGGCGCAGAAGATGTTGCCCAGGGTGCTGTCCTCGAAGCCCGGGGAATAGATGGTCAGCCCCTTCTCCTTGGCCGCCAGGACCCAGGAGTGTTCGGCCGGGACCTGGAAATGCCTCTCGATGCCCGGCTGGTCCAGCAGGTCGTACATGAATTCATACGGAAATTTGGGCGAATCCGTGTCGGCGGCCTTTTTCCACAATTCCGCGATCCGGCGCTGCACCTGCCGCAGGACCCCCTCGGGGATGCAGGTGTCCGTGACCCGGTTGAAGCCCTGGTCGTAGAGATCCTTCTCCATCTCCGGGGACAGGTCCCGGTAGTGCGGCACCATCCTGTATTCGTCGTGGTTGAAGAGGTTGAACAGGTCCTCCTCCAGGTTGGCCGCGGTGCAGCTTATGGCGTGCACCTTGTCCCGGCGGATCATCTCCGCCAGGATCACCCCGATCTCGGCGGTGCTCATGGCCCCGGCCATGGTCAGAAACATCTTGCCTCCCCGGGAAAGCAGGTCGCGCCAGGCCTTGGCCGCGTCCAGGGTCTCCCGGGCGTTGAAGTGCCGGAAATGGGTTTCCAGAAAACGTGAAATCGTGGACATCGTCGCTCCTTTGCTGGTCGGCCGCCCTGCGGGAAAATGACGGCGGCCCCGTGTGTCCGGCGGCGCGAATCCGCGCCATCCGGCACGAACCCCGCAAGGCTACGGAAAATCCGGGCCGAAGGCAACCGTGCCGAGGCCGCCGGCCCCGGGCGGCCTCCCCTTTTCGGGACCGCGCCCCATTTGACCGTTGCGCGGACGGTCCCCGGCGTTTACATACGGCCGGATACGCGAAAACATTCCCCGAGGAGCCCATGTCCCACGATCCCGAAGCGCCCCGCGCCACCGACGCCCCGAAGCGCCCCGCCGGGGCCGCCCCGTCCGCCCTGTCCGCCCTGTCCATGGACGGCGCGGACATCCCCGTGTTCGCCCATCTCGACCGGGCCGCGGCCGAGCACCCCCGGCGCACGGCCATCCGCT
>JBMONM010000147.1:0-8828 GCA_049324675.1 Thermodesulfobacteriota bacterium | reverse complement strand
GCCCTGGGCATGGAGTTATCGGTCGGTCTTGTCCAGGAAGTCGCTGATCAGGGCTTCGAGATCGGTATCTTCCGACAGGGTGATGTCCATGAGTTTGGTCCGGGCCAGGAGATACCCGAGCATGGCCAGCCGCTTCTGGACAATGACCTCGCCTTCCCGGGCCAGCCGGGCGTCGAGCATATCCCCCTTGACGGTGACCGCGAAGCCGAAGTGGGTGAGCACCCGGGAGATGAAGTCGATGCGCGTCAGTCGTTGGGCCAGGGTGCCGCCGCCGCCCTTGAAGCGGAAATTGACGTAGTTGTTTTTGTCTTCCGCGCCGCAGACCGTGTCCAGGACCGAGAAATGATAGCCGAAGCGGGTCATCAGGTGGGCGTAGTTTTGGGAGATGACGGCGTAGCTGGCCAGAAGACGGGAGTCTTTTTTGAAGATGCCGCCGCTTATGCGGTCGAGTTCCTCCCAGTCGGCATGGTGCACGTCGTCGTCCCAGCTGGCCTCCGGGGCGGTCAGCCCGGACCAGAAGGCCCACATGGGCGTGCTTTTGATCTCCTCGGGGGTCACGCTGTCTTTGGATCGGGGATGCGGGAACAGACCGTCGCCCAGGTCCAGGATGTACATGGTCAGGGGCAGCGGCGTCTTGAGTTTTTGGGCCGAGGCCAGGCCCCGGGCGCCCCGGCCGACCAGGGAGAACATCCCGGCCACGCTTTTTTCGTGGGCGAAGCGCACGATGTCGTGGATCGAGCGCATCTTCGCGGGCACAAAGTCCGGGGAATCGGGGTCGGTCAGGGTCAGGCGGGCCACCAGGGGGATGAGCGTCTCCAGTCTGCGGGCGACGGGGGTGAGTCGTTGCGGTCCGGGCTTTGCGGCCTTCGCGAGCAGTTCGTCGGCCCTGCCGGGCAGCACGATGCCGGCGTCGGCGTCCACGGTGATCTCCAGGCCGTTTTCGATCGCGGAGAAGATCTCCGGGCCGAAAACCAACACAGGCAGGCCGAACTCCCTGGCCACCGAGGCGAAATGTCCGGCCCGGCTGCCGGCCGCCGCGATCACGGCCGACACCCGGCCGACCAGACGGGCCAGGGCCGGGGACAGGGTCGGGGTGAGCAGGATCGCCCCTTCGGGAATGTTCGCGACATCGATGACCGTCTGGGCATGTACGGCCTGCCCCCAGGCCACCCCGCCGGAGACGCGTGCGCCGTCGGAGAGCAGGGCGTTGTCCCGGGCCTGATGCGGCGCGACGGTCGCGCCGTCGTCGACGTAGGCCCCGTACTCGTCCTCGGGCACGGCCGGAGACGGGGAGGGCGGCGTCTCCTGGATGCCCGCCGTCATGTTCCGGCTTTGCAGGATAGAGAGCTTCCCATCCTTGTCCAATGCCCATTCCACGTCCTGGGGACGCCCGAACAGATTTTCCAGACGAAGTCCGATCGCGGCCAGCCGCTCGGCGTCCTCATCATCCAGGGCCGGTTCCTGACCGGCCTGGGGGGCGTCCCTTTCTCCACGGGCCAGGACCTCGGGAGACCTCCCTTTGCCTACGAGTATGGATTCCGGGATGACCCCGCCGCCCACAACAGCGGTGCCCAGCCCCGGCGCGGCATACACGCCCATGGCCTCCCGCCCTCTCACAGGGCCTCCGGGGTCCAGGGTGTAGAGCACTCCGGCCGAGCGGGGGTCGATCATGGGCATGACCAGCACGGCCATGGAGGTTTCCTCGTCGGACAGGCCGTTGGCGATCCGGTAGGTCAGGGCCCTGGGGCTGTATTTGGATGCCAGAATCTTCTTGTAGGCCGAAACCGCATCCTCGGGCCGGACGGACAGGAGGCTTTCGTACTGACCGGCGAAGGAGACCTGGCCGTCCTCGGCCAGGGCGGAACTGCGCACCGCCAAAAGCCCCTTCCCGGCCGGCGCAAGCTCGGACGCGGCGTGGCGGAGCGGTTCGGCAATGTCCCCGGGCACCTGGGCCGAGAGGATCAGTTGGCGCATCTCCGCAGCCAGCCCGGCCATCTCGTCGGGCCGCGAGAGCGTCACCCGGCGCAGTCTGGCGTCGAGCTTGGACCGCAATTCCCCGGCTTCCAGGAAGTAGCGGAAGGCTCCGGCCGTGACCACCACCCCGGGGGGGACGGGGATGGCCCCGTCTCCGGCGGCCAGCCCCAACGCGGCGGCCTTGCCTCCCGCATTCTCCGGATGCCCGGCAGCCTGATCCAGGCCGATCAGGTAGGGCGGGGACATGTCCGGCCGGGGCACCTCCAGGGCCAGACGCACATAGAAGTCGATCTTGCGGGCGTATTCGGGGAGGTCCAGATACCGGGTCGGGGACAGTCGCGACAGGCGGGCCGTGATGTGCTCCACGGCGACGAGAAGCCGCCCGCACAGCCACGTGATCCGGGCCCAGTCGGCTTTTTCGTTGCCGTAATGGATGTCCTCGATCTCGGCGATGATGTCCAGGCACAGGTCGTCGTAGCGCAGGAGTTCCTTGAAGGCGTTGTATTTTTCACGCAACAGGACCCCTGGGGCAAAGATCTGGTAGGTCCAGTGGCGAAAGAGCTGGGTGAGGGTCATGGCGGCCTTCGAGGGTCGGGCGTTATCCGTTCTCCAATGTCTCAGCCACTTTTCGCTCCAATTCGTCCTTGTCGATGGGCTTGACGCAATAGTCGCTGGCCCCCAGGCGCACGGACTCCCTGGCCGTTTCCAGGGTCGGGTAACCCGTGAGCATGATCACCTTGGTCGCCGGGGTGCGTTTCTTGATTTCCTCAAGCACCTCCACCCCGTTCAACTTCTTGAGCTTGATGTCCAGGATGGCCAGGGCCGGCTTGTTCTTGGCAATGTGCGCCAGTGCCTCCTCCTCTTCGGTGAAGACCGAGACGGCATGGCCCTTGCGCTCCAGGATGCGCTTGATGAGCGTACCGGCGTCGACGACGTCGTCCAAAACGGTGATGTCGGCCATTTACGTCCTTCCTTCGTCGTGATTCTGTTCGGATTCCAGGGTTTCCTCGTGATCCAGGGGCAGATCGACCACGAAGACCGTGCCTGGCCCGCGGCCGGGTGTCGGGCCCTGCGTGGCGCTGCCCTTTGGGAAAAATTCCGGCGGAACGGGGCTCTGGGCTGAGATGGAGCCGCCATGGTCCTCAATGATGCCGAAGGACACGGAGAGTCCCAGACCCGTGCCCTGACCCACGGGCTTGGTGGTGAAAAACGGGTCGAAGATGTGTTGCAGGTTCTCGTTGTCGATGCCCGATCCCGTATCCGCGAACCACGCCGTCACCTTCTGGTTCGGGCTGTCCAGGCGGGAACGCACCAGCAAAAGCCCTCCACCTGGGAGCATGGCGTCGCGGGCGTTGGTCAAAAGGTTGATCCAGACCTGCTTGAGCTTCTCCGGATCGCCGTAGATGATGGGCATGCGCTCGTCCATGTCGGTGATGATCTGCACCTTGTCCAGGCCGAAGGTGTGGCGTACCAGGCTTATGGCCTCCATCAGCGAGTTGTTGAAGCACATCTCCAGCTTGAAACTGCCCGTCTGTCGGGAAAAGCCCAGCAGGTCGGCCACGATCTTGCGGCAGACCTTGGCCTGTTTTTCGATAATTTTCAAATCCTCGTATATCTGACTGGACTTGTCCACGTCCTCCTGCAGAAGCTGGGCGTAGCCCAGGATCACTCCCAGGGGGGTGTTGATCTCGTGGGCCACGCCTCCGGCCAGCTTGCCCACGGAGTCCATCTTCTGGGACTGGATGAGCTGTTCCTGGAAGAGTTTGAGTTGGGTCACATCCCTGGCCGTGCGCACCATGCTGATGATCCGTCCTTCCTTGTCGAAGACCGGAACACGCACCACGTGCAGCCACATGTCGCGTTTTCCTGTCCGGGAGCGGATCTCGCGGTCAAAGGGAAGTCCCGTGCGCAAAACGCGCAGATCCTCTTCGCGGGTCTCCCGGGCCTCGGATTCGGGAACCAGATCGAACTCCGTCAGCCCCACGATCTCCTTGGCCGGTCGGCCCACAAAGTCCGCGAAGGCCTTGTTCACGGCCAGATAGGTCAGATTCTCTCCAAGGAGGCAGACGAAGTCCGGAGTGGTGTCCAGGATGGTGCGCAAGAGTTGTTCCTGACGGGTGAGCACGCCCTCGGCCTTCTTGAGTTCCTCCAGATGGGTCTTGAGGGTCAGGGCCATGACGTCGAAGGTCTCGGCCAGATCCTGGATCTCGTCTCCCTTGTTGCGGATGTAGACCGGGCAGTTCTTGCAGGAGTCCGTCTTGTTGCCCGTCTCGGCGTCGATGCAGTCCGGGCACAGGGTTCCGGCCAGGTACCAGCAGCGTCGGCGGGTATCCCCGTAGGCCGGACAATGGGTCAGGTCGCACTGCATGATTTCCCAGCAGTTTTTGCCCACGGCGGGGCCGGTGCGCATGTCCAGGTTGCCCTTGACCACCTCCTCGGCATGGGACCGCAACAGGCCGATACGCCGGGTGACCTGGCGGGCGAAGAGGGAACTGAAGACCATGGCCGGGACCAGGGCCGCTGCGGACAGGACGAAGATGAAAAAAACCAGCCGGTTGACGGAATTCTGGGTCTGGGCTCTGGAAAGGCCGACCCGGGCGGTGCCGAAGCGGGCACCCACGATCATGATCGGCGCGGCGAAGTCGTAGATGTAGTCGCTTCCGGTGAACAACAGCCGGATGGCGGCGTTCGTCCCTTCCGGAGCTTCGTTGGCGGCCAGGAGCTCCACGGGGAAGCCCTGGACGAAGGTGTGCACCAGGACGTTGCCGTCGCGGTCGGTGATGAAGGCATACACGTTGTCCTGGACGCCCTTGAGCTCGTCCACCATGTTTTTCAGGCGCAGAAGATCCATGGCCAGCATGGAGTCCGAGGCTCTGGAGGCCAGGTTTTCCGAGAGCACCAGCCCGCGTTTCTTGGTCTCTTCGACCAGGGCCTGGGCGGCCATGCGGCTGGCCACGAAGCCCAGGGGCATGGCGATCAGGGCCACGATGACCAGCGTGCCCAGATTGATTTTGGTGCGGAACT
This sequence comes from Thermodesulfobacteriota bacterium, assembly GCA_049324675.1. Classification (GTDB taxonomy): domain Bacteria; phylum Desulfobacterota; class Desulfovibrionia; order Desulfovibrionales; family Desulfovibrionaceae; genus Desulfolutivibrio. The sequence continues at coordinate 3,830 of JBMONM010000147.1, read as the reverse complement.
GGAGCTTGGAAAAAAGGCGCATCAGCGGACGGCCTCCAGGGTTTCCAGTCCGAGCTTGTCGGCCAGACTCCGCACGGGGTCGTAATCGGCGTCCCGGGCCGGAATGATCCCGCGCATGCCGGCGGTCTGGAGGATGACCGCGTCGTCGGGGCGGTGTATGTCCAGGGCGAACATGGCTGCGGAGATTTTCTCCACCACCGCCGGGTCAAGCCCTGGCCGGTGGGCGTAGACCCACCCCGGATAGCTCCGGGACTCGGCCAGGATGCGGATCTGGGACAGGTCGATCTTGCCTTCGAGCAGAGGCAGGGTCCCGTCGCGCACCGAGCCGATATCCGCGGCCCCGGCATAGACGGCCATGATCACCTTTTCCTGTTTGGCGCCGGGCCCGGGCGCGAACGCGATTTCGGCGAAGTCCTCGCGGTGGATGCCGTGATCGTAGAACTCTCCCAGGGCGTACAGATAGCCGCCGGCCGAGGTCGGATCCACGGCCAGCCAGCGTTTGCCGCGGCAGTCTTCGAGGTTTTTGATGTTGTGGTTGTCCTTGCGGGTGATGATCAGGCTGTGGAATTCGGGCCTTCCCGAGGGTTCGATGATCCGGGCGAAGGCCCGGGCCCCGGCGGCGGCCATGCGCACGTAGACGAAGGGATTGGAGAAGGAGATGTCGATCTCTCCGCGCTGCACCATCTTGACGTGCTCATCGAAGGTGTCGGGAAAGATCTGGCGGATGGGCAGCCCCGTGGCCTTTTGCAGATAGTCCACCAGAAGCCGGTGGCGCTCGTAGGAAACCGTGTGCGAGAACTGGGGCAGGTAGGCGTAGGTCACGGCCCGTTTGGGCACCACCACCGTGGTCTCCACCCGCCTGGACATGTCGACCGGGAAGGCGGGTTCGTCCTCGCCGCAGCCGGCGAAAAAAAAAGCCAGGAGGGCGGCCAGAAGGACCGCGGGGTAACGCATGGACGCTCCGTGCGGCGGTTTGCCGGATCGAAGGCCGTCGGTCCGGACCGGGAAGCCGCGCCCCCGGCTATGCCTGGTTACGAACCCCGGACTCCGGGCCCGTGCCCTGGTCGTTTTCCCGGGGCGGCCGTGGAGGCAGGGCCTCGCGCAGCACCTCGCTCCAGGGAATGGGCTTTTCCGTGTCGGGCCCGGGCGGGGCCAGGGCCGGGTCCAGACGCCGCAGGATGCCGATCCTGGGCTTTACCCGGGAATAGGCGATGCGCGTCAGGATATACAGGGGCAGAAATACCGTGTTGTAGCTCACGACATGGTCCACCAGGGGCAGGGGGATGTCCACCCCCTGGAACCTTCCGGCCAGCCAGCCCAGGGCGAAGGGCACCGGCCAGATGGAGACGCTGAAAAGCGCCGCCCGGGTGAAGAAGGCCTTGCCGAAGGTGTCGTTGGCCAGCCTGTTGGCGGCCTTGTAGCCTTCCTTGTCGCCCTGGCGCAGGGCCTTGATGGACAGGTTGTGCAGATGCACCATGTCCCTGGTCTGTTTGCTGAAATGGGCCAGATTGATCCGGTGGGCCAGGGCCTGGCTTATGTCCCCCGCGACCACGGCCAGCAGGGCCAGGACTGCGCAGCCCGCATAGAAGCCGACCGCCGGATCGCCGGACAGCCGGAAAAAGACGATAAGCCCGGCGTCGAGCAGTCGAGAGACTTCGGGAAGGACATCCATGACGGCTCCCATGGGATCGAAAGGGTTGGCCGGGGGTTTTGTTGCGCGTTCTCAACGCCGAGTCCACGCGGCAGTGCAGCGGGAGCGCCCGGTGTATGGGGAATGCTGCCGGTCAGGTTCGTTTGTGCCACCCATCGTCTAACATACGCCACTGGACGAGAAAAGCTCAGGGCTTAAACCCATGCCGGCCGGCGACGGAGGGTGGACGCCGCCGGCCGGGGAATGCCGTGGCCCCGGGAAGCTCGTCGAGGCCACGGTTGCGGAAGCGCGCGGTTATCCGAACATTTTGATGTTGAAGAATCCGCGCAACAGGTAATCGATGCCCACGTACAGGGCCAGGACGATGAACAGGCGCTTGAGCCAGATGTCCGGAATGTACTTGGACGTCTTGGGGCCCACGATGGAACCGACCACGATGCCAACCAGTTCCAGGCCGATCAGGGTCCAGTCGATGGGAGTGCCGCCGCCCATGAACGAGGAGATGGAGGTGATCATGCTCACGAGCACGGCCAGGGCCGAGGTGCCGGCGGCCAGGTACATGGGAAGCCCGGCCACGCTGGTCAGAAACGGGACCAGGATGAAGCCGCCGCCCACCCCCAGAAAGGCCGCCACGGCGGAAATGACGATGCCGCCGAGCAGGGGGATGATGGGGTTGAAGGAGAATTCCACGCCATAGAAGGTGAAACTGACCTTCGTGAGGCTAAGCGAGGTGGTCTTCACGCCCAGGGCCTTGGTGTCCACCTGTTCTCCGGAACGCTGTTTCTTGACCGTGCTCTCGAAGGCCTTGACCGCCTCCTTGGCCTTTTTCTTGCTCGCCTGGCCGGCCGGGGTGGTCTCATAGAACAGGTAACAGCCAAGAATCAGGACGAACAGGCCGAAATAGCCCTGGTACGAGGAGAACGAGACCTTGCCCGCGGACAGGGTGACCGACCCCCAACTGCCCAGGATGGAGCCCAGGCCCAGGGCCACGGCCAGGGGCAGCACCAGGCGGCCCATGCGGTAGTAGTTCCAGGAGGAGATGAGCGCCGACAGGCCCACCAGCCACTGGTTGGAGGTCCGGATGGAGTCCGTCACCACCTTGTTGAGTTCGGGCGCGGTGGATTTGAAGCCCTTGGCATAGGCCCCGAATCCGAAAATGGAGATGTGCCCCACACCGGCCATGACCCCGCCGAAGGCGCCGACCGTGGAGAATATCCAGCCCACCCACACGGCCCAGACAAAGGCCAGGATCATGTTCACCTGGGGCGCTCCGGGGATGCCCAAAAATCCCGTGGGCTTGGCTGGGTCGATCTGCCCGGCCTCGACGCCCTGCGGCGCCTTGGCGATGGCGTCGGCCAGGCGGTCGGCCCAGGCCGGTTCCAGCCACAGGCACATGACCGCGGCCATGATCCCAAGGACCAGGTATACGTTTTTGGAAAGTCGCACGTCGCTCCTCCTTATCTTGCACGTTCATACGAAGAGTTTGCCGCGCGCCCGCGTCTCCGGGAACCACTCCCGGATGCCGACAGACCACGAAGCTGGCCATCCTGCCCGGCCCTTCCCCTCAGCCACCCCAGGCGATGGAACCTCGCCCGGGCCGTCGGGTCCTGTCCTCCCCGACGGTTTCATCCGCCCCCTTGCGCTCCGGCGCGAATTCCCCGCCGCGCCATTTGCCTGAGAGACAAGACGCACTGCCCACTCGTTGCCATGATCATCCCAGGAAAAGAATGCCCTCTTTTCCGGATGTTCAGGGTAAGGATAAAGGCATGTGAGACAACTGCAAAAGATTTTTAGAACCTGAATTCCACCGGTTTCGCCATGCTGTATCGCAAATGGTGCAGGGCGGAAAAAACCTTTTGCAGTATCCCCATAGATCATCCACGTCGGGAATGTGTCAAGTTCATTTTTCACGTTCTTTTTTTCTCAATACATGGAAATTCAAACATCTTTTTTCCCAAAGGGCCGGGCAGTTATTTGTGCTTTTTTGCACAATCGGATTTTTGTATTTCCTGGATCATGTTTTCCCGCTCCGAATCCTTGATTCCGTGGCGTTTCTCCGGCCTGGCACGCTGGGAAAAGGCCACGGGAATACGGTTGGCAGAGAGCAAGGCATGCCCTTGAGTGAGGATGACGGATCATGCGGGGCTGATTTCGCCGGACGACCGGCCCCGGACGCTTT
>JBMONM010000146.1:0-9013 GCA_049324675.1 Thermodesulfobacteriota bacterium | reverse complement strand
ATCCGGCCGGCCGGGCGGGTTGACATCCGCCCCCGTCTTGAGTACCTAGCCGCACCCCGGTGAGGGAAAAAACCCGACGCATATCCACGTCACGTTGATCGAATAGCCAAAGGATTTGTTCGCACCGCTGCAAAACATCTCGTCTTCATTCCTGAAAATTCCCGCCTTACGCCGCATTTCCATCTTCCTCTTTCCTTTCCGGAAGACTTCGCCGCGTAATTCTTGAAGAAGGAGCACCACAACATGAAAGCAATATGTTATCTCACTGCGTTCATTCTCTGTATTTTTACTTCAAATGCCTGGGCTGATCTGCACAAACTCAAAAACAACTATGTTCTCGGCCCGAGCATCCAGGCCACCATCACCGCCTACACCGACTCCCCGCGGGAGAACATGGGGGTCGGAAAACCAAGCGGGACGGCCATCGGGACCCGGGTCAGGCCCGGCATCGTGGCCGTCTCCCGGGATCTGCTCAGATCCGGATGGCAGTTCGGGAAAAAGGTGTATATCGAGGATCTCGGCGTATTCATCATCGAGGATACCATGTCGTCGCGCTTCAGAAAACGTATCGACGTGGCCGTAAGCGACATGCATCACGCCAGACGGATAGGAAAACGAACCGGGAAACGCGTCATTCTTCTGCATAAGAAGGATGCCGCGAGGATGGAGCAGGCTTCCACATTGACTCAGGCAAAAACAAACGGCTGAAAAAACGTCACCATATTCGACGCGGCATGACATCCTGGCAATGCGATGCGTCTGCGCATGAAAACGCCGGGGCCGGGAGCTTTCCCGGCCCCGGCCCCAGGGTGTTGCCTTCCTGTTGCGTTCTTGTTGCCTTCCATGTCCCATAATGCGGCCCAGGCTGTTGCCATCCTGTCGCCGATCGGTCGCCCCACGGTTCAGGCGCGCTTGACCACCACCAGGGTCACGTCGTCTTCCATGGACAGGCCGGCCTTGAAGGCGGACAGGTCGGCCAGGACCGCGTCCCGGATCTCCGCCGCCGTCTCTCCGGCGTGACGCCGGACCACGGCCAGGAACCGATCCTTGCCGTACATGTCTCCCGAGGCGTCCCGGGCCTCCCAGATGCCGTCGGTGCCCATGAGCAGGATGCGGCCGGGGTCGAGCCGGTCCGCGTATTCGCGATAGACGTAATCGGGCATGATTCCCAGAGGCAGCCCCTCGCCCACAAGCTCACGCGGGGCCTCCCCGTCCGGATCGATGATCCAGGCCGGATCGTGTCCGGCCCGCACCCAGCGCGTCTCGCCCGTCCGGGGGTCGATCTCGACCCAGAACAGGGTCATGAACCGTCCGGAGTCGCCCACGTCCTCGGCCAGAAGCCGGTTGGCCTCGGTGACCCGGGCCGCCGGGCACGGGACCCCTCCCGGTGAGTCGCACCCCGGACGAGAGGCCCGCAGAAGCGCCCGGGCCGTGGCCATGAGCAGGGCCGAAGGCACCCCGTGGCCGGTCACGTCGCCGATCACCGCGACCAGGACCGTCCCCTCCTCCCGGGCCAGGGGGAAATAGTCGAAATAGTCACCGCCGGTCTCGTCGCAGGACAGATTGATCCCGGACACGTCCAGTCCCGGCAGTACCGGCGGCTTTCCGGGAAGCAGGTTCCGCTGCACCTCCTGGGCCAGTTCGAGGGACTCGCGCAGGCGCAGATGGTCCGCCAGCTTGGGCATGGTCTCGTTGAAGGCCCGGGCCAGATCGGCCCGCTCGTCCCGGGTCCTGAAATCCAGGCGCACGGCGAAGTCCCCCACGGCCACCCGCTTCCAGGCCGCGATCATCATGTCCAGCGGCGTGGTCACGGCCTTGGACCCGAACAGCGCGCCCAGGGCCACGGCCAGAAGCACCACGGCCGATGCCGTCCCGGCCGTGGCCAGAAGGTTTCCCGCCGTATCGGCCACATCCCTCCGGGCCTCTTCGGCATACGGGGCCACCACGGACGTGGGCAGGATCAGCACGAACCGCAGGCGGCCCTCGATCGGGGTGGCGTAGGCCCAGAAGCATTCCTCGCCCCGGTAGGTCATCACCGTGGCCCCGGAGCCCTGCGCGCCCATGCCCTCCGCGAAGGCCGCGAAGCGCCGCGTGTCCTCGGACGCCAGCCAGTGCCGGGGGTCGGCCGGATCGTCCGGCCGCGCCGCGTCCTCCATGCCGTCCTCCCCGCCCTCGTCCGATCCGGCCCAGATCCACAGGCCCTTTCCGCCCCCCGGGATATCGACATCGGCCACCAGAAACGAACGCAGGGCCTTGGACCACTGGGAGGATATCTCGCTCTCCTGGAGCACCCGGGGCAAAAGCACCCTCACGGCCGCCACCCCGGCAAGGCCCCCGTCCGGCCCGGCGAAGGACCTGGCCAGGGTGAACACCCTCCGCCGGGCGACCGGGTCGAATGCCGGACCGCTCCATTCCACCCGGTCCTCCCCGCGCGCGAAGGCCCCCGCGGCGGCCAGGTACCAGTCCTGCCGACGCACGTCGAAGCCGTCCGGAAATCCTCCGTGCCCGGGATAGGCCACGAACACCCCGCTCGGAAGCGCGACGCCGGAAGAATATACGGCGTCCGCAAAACGGACGGACACGTCCTGAAAAAGCGGCACAAGCGGCTCCAGGCTGCGCGCCGAGGACGCCGCCGCCTCCACGGGCATCCCCGGCGGGGCCACCCACGACGCGGCCCGCGCGCCCGCTTCAGGAAACGATTCCCCGCCCTCCGGAGCCGGGCGCGCTCCGCCGTCCGGGGACACCGAGTCTCCGGGGTCGGGCGGGCCGAACGCTTCCGCCGGCAGGATGCCGCCCCTGTGGTTCCCGGGTCCCCGGGCCAGGGCCGACGCGGCATCCCGGGCCAGGGTGTCCAGGGCGAATTCCAGGGCGTTTTTGCTGCGGCCCATCACCACGGCATAATCCTTGGCCGTCTGGGTCAGTTCTGTGGCCACGATCCCCGATATGCCCCCGGTTATTTCGTCGGCGATGGCCGCGCCCACCTGGCGGGTCCCGTGGCGGTGGATTCCGGTGACCACGGCCAGGGGGATCAGGCTGAAGGCCAACAGAAAGAAAAACAGCTTCCAGCGCAGTTTCATGTCTTCTCCGGGGCGACCGGCCGCACTCGGCGAGGTCGGGCTCGTCTTCTTGACTTGAATGGCATATTCGAGGAAAAATCAAAACATCAAGGTGTGTCAAAGCGTTCCATGCGTTGCGGGTCCCGGCCCGCGCCGCCCCGCCTCGGGAGGAGACCATGCGCGTGTCCGACATCATGACGTCCCGCATCCTGGCCCTTACGGAAAACGACAGTCTGGAAACGGCCAGGCGGCTCATGGAGGACATGTTCATCCGGCATATCCCCATCCTGGACGACCAGGGGGGGTTGGCCGGGCTGGTCACCCAGCGGGACCTCCTGGCCGCGTCCAAGCGCAAGGACGAAAGCGCGTCCATCCGCGAGGTCATGCGCACGGACGTGACCACGGTGGGCCCGGACGAACCCCTGCGCCGGGCCGCCGAGATCATGATCTACAACAAGTTCGGATGCCTTCCGGTCATCGCCGACAACAAGCCCGTCGGCATCATCACCGAAACCGATTTCCTCAAGCTGGCCATCTTCCCCCTGACTGCGGATAAGCCGTCCGCAAAGGCCTGACCATGAACAGCCTCCGCACCCCGTTCTTGGCCGCCCTGGCCCTTCTGGCCCTGGCCATGACCGCCCTGGCCGCCGATCTCAAGCTCTACAAGGACCTGCAAAACGATTATATCAAGGTCACCAGCGTCAAGGAAACGGAAAAGACCGAAGAAAAATACGTGAACGTGGGCGGCCGTCTGGAACTACAGAAGGTCCCGCACCGGGAGGTCCTGATCACCGCCGAGATCACGAACAAGCCGCCCTCGACCATGGACAACATGTTCGGCGACCCCCAGGCCGAACCCTTCTTCAAGGTCTGCGTCACCTTCTACGACCAAAACGACGCCCCGGGCGACGAGGAGTGCCAGGCCATCCGCTTCCACCGGCCCGTGAAGGGCGACATCGGCACCCTGGGCATCCCCTACCCGCCCGAGGCCGTCCGCTACGCCCTGCGCCTGATCAAGCGCGTGGACTCCACCTCCGGACCCATCAAGCTGTGGGTGCCCACCAACTGACCGGGCCGAGCCCCTCAACAGGTTTATGAAAGAACGTGGGGAAAGCTTGCGGGAAGTCAAAATGATGATTATGAAATTAAGTCATAAAAATGGACAGGTGATGGCTACGGTGCGTGTAACGGGAAAGTTGATCCCCTGAGCCGTCGGAAGTTGCTCAGGTACCCAGGGTGACGGAACGGACCGTGCTCAAAGACAAGGGAAACGTCATGAAAATACAGTATCGCGCCAACGCCCGCAAGGTTCTTGAAAGTCTCGTGTGGATCGCATCCCGACGTCCTGGGAATGGATTCCATTTTATTCTCAAAGTTCTTTTTTATGCAGACAAGTACCATCTTCAACAGTATGGTCGGCCTGTCACCGGTGATACCTATGTCAAGATGTCGTATGGACCTGTGGCTTCACTTGCTTATGATATGCTGAAAAAGGAAGAGAGACTTCCCCAGCCCGTGCTGGAAGAGATCAATGAGGCATTGGACGTCCAACGTGACAAGACCCCTATGGTTTTTTCCAAAAGAGACCCGGAAATGGGCTGTTTTTCCGAGACCGATGAAGCGTGCCTGCAAAAGGCCATGGAATTTTGTGACCGCATGGACTTTGGAACTCTTACGAAAATGACTCACGAAGAACCGGCATGGCAAGCTGTCGATATGAATGCCGCCATGGATTATGAACTTTTTGTGGACGCCGATATCCCTGATCGCGAAGAACTTATTGCCTATATTCGGGAGACGGCCCCTTGCCTGGCCCTGTAATTCAGCCCGGGGATGTTGTTAAACTTCTGTTTCCATATAGCAATCCACCAAAACGGAAAATTTGTGTTTGTATTTGCATCCATGAAGGGTTGTTCCTCGTCATCAATTCAAAACCTTACCGCGCCGCTCCGGCCGATTCGCAAATAACAATTTTCAAAGAGGAATTGCCGTGTTTGGATTATGACTCCTATCTCGACGCATCTAAACCTTACATTTTCGAAAGAGATGAAATCAACAAGGGCATGAAAGGAGGAATTTTTCGACTTGCAGAGTCTGCCATTGCCAGAATGAAGACCCTCATTCAAGGACAAGGGTACTTGCCACGAAATTATAAGCAACTTGTATTGAAAAATTTATAATCATACAGACTGTAACCCCTGCCATGCAGGCGATAAAAAAGGCGGGACGCCCGGCGTCCCGCCTTTTTTATCGCCTTCCAGACGCGTCTACGATTCCATGAGCCCCCGGATGCGGCGGGTCAGCTCCCGCAGCCGGTCCAGCTTCTCATGCCCGGCCCGGGCCTTCTCCCGCTCCTTCTCCACCACATCGGCCGGGGCCCGGGAGATGAAACTTTCGTTGTGCAGCTTTTTTTCCACCACATCCAGCTCCTTGACCACCTTGGCCTCCTCCTTGGCCAGCCGGGCCATCTCCGAGGCGAAATCCACGGCCCCGGCCAGAGGCACGAACAGGGCGCTCCCGCCGGCCGCAGCCGCGGCCGAGGCCTTGGGCGCGGTCACCCCGGTCCCGGCCTCGAACCCCTCCAGGCGGGCCAGAAAACGGATCAGCTCCCCGCAGGCCGCAAGCCGGCCGGCCTCGGCCTCGGACGGGGTCCGGACCAGGGCCGAAAGCTTCAGGCCCGGGGAGATATTGAGCTCGGCCCGGATGTTGCGCACCCCGACCACCACCTGACGCACGAGATCCATGGTTTCGGAGGCCTCCTCCCGGCGCAGGTCCGGACGCGCCGGAGGGTAGGGCATGCGGGCCAGGTCGGGCTGGTCCACGCCGGGCAGCCGGCTCCATATCTCCTGGGTCACGAAGGGCATGACGGGATGCAGAAGCGTCAGAAGCTCGGACAAAACCGTCCACAGCGCGCGCCTGGCCGCCGCGATACGGGTTTCGTCGCCCGAGGACATGTCCACCTTGACCATCTCCAGGTACCAGTCGCAGAACTCGTGCCACAGAAAGGCATACAGCTCCTGGGTGGCCTCGTTGAAGCGGTAGCCGGCAAGCGCCCCGGCCACGACCTCCTTCACCGCCTCCAGGCGGGAGAGAATCCAGGCGTGGGCCGGGCCGGCCTCGGCCGCCAGGGCCAGATCCATCTCCGGCACGGCCTCGCCCAGGTTCATCAGCGAAAACCGGGCCGCGTTCCACAGCTTGTTCACGAAATGCCGGTAGCCCTGGATGCGCTCCTCGGAAAGCTTGATGTCCCGGCCCATGGCCGCGAACGAGGCCAGGGTGAAGCGCAGCGCGTCCGTGCCGTAACGGTCCACCATCACCAGGGGGTCGATGACGTTGCCCGTGGACTTGCTCATCTTCTTGCCCTCGGCGTCGCGTACCAGGGCGTGGATGTAGACCTCCCGAAACGGCACGTCGTCACGGAAATGCAGTCCCATCATCATCATCCGGGCCACCCAGAAAAACAGGATGTCGAACCCCGTGACCAGAACCGACGTGGGATAGAAGGTCCGAAGCTCAGGGGTGTCGTCGGGCCAGCCCAGGGTGGAAAACGGCCACAACGCCGACGAAAACCAGGTGTCCAGCACGTCCTCGTCCCGGGTCAGACGCGACCCGGCGCATCTGGGGCAGGTCTCGGGGTCCCGGCGGGTGACGATCAATTCCCCGCAGTCCTCGCAGGTCCAGGCCGGGATGCGGTGGCCCCACCAGATCTGGCGCGAGATGCACCAGTCGCGGATGTTGTCCAGCCAGTCGTAATAGGTCCTGGTCCACTGCTCGGGATAGATGTTCGTGCGGCCGTCCTCCACGGCCTTGCGGGCCACGGCCGCCAGCGGCCCGGTGCGCACGAACCACTGCTTGGACACGAAGGGCTCGATCACCGTCTTGCACCGGTAGCACTCGCCCACGTTGTGCTCGTAGTCCTTGACCGCCTCCAGAAGTCCCTGGGCCTCGAGGTCCTCAAGCACCATCCTGCGGCAGGCCAGCCGGTCCAGGCCGCGATATTTTTCCGGGGCCTCGCCGTTTATGACCCCCGCCCCGTCCATGACCGAAATGCAGGCCAGGCCGTGCCTTTTGCCCAGTTCGAAGTCGTTCATGTCGTGGGCCGGGGTGACCTTCAGGCAGCCCGTGCCGAATTCCCGCTCCACATAGGCGTCGGCGATGACCGGGATGACCCGGCCCACCAGCGGCAGGACCACGGACCCGCCCACCAGGTCGGCGTAACGCTCGTCCTCGGGATGCACGGCCACGGCCGTGTCCCCGAGCATGGTCTCGGGCCGGGTGGTGGCCACGACCACGAACCGGTCCGAACCCTGCACGGGATACCGGATGTGATAGATCTTGGAGGCCCGGGGGGCGTATTCCACCTCCAGGTCGGCCAGGGCCGTGCGGCAGCGCGGACACCAGTTGATGATGTAGTCGCCCCGGTAGATCAGCCCCTCCTCGTACAGCCGCACGAACACCTCGCGCACGGCCCGGGACAGGCCCTCGTCCATGGTGAAGCGCTCCCGGGACCAGTCCACGGACGCGCCCAGCCGCTTGATCTGGTTGACGATCCTGCCTCCGTACTGGGCCCGCCACTCCCACACCCGCTCGATGAATTTCTCCCGGCCCAGATCCTCGCGCGACTTGCCCTCGGCGGCCAGGGCCCGCTCCACCACGTTCTGGGTGGCGATGCCGGCATGGTCCGTGCCCGGCACCCACAAGACCTTGCGCCCGAGCTGCCTGTGGAAACGGCACAGGATGTCCTGGAGGGTGATGTCCAGGGCATGGCCCATGTGCAGGGCCCCGGTGACGTTGGGCGGCGGGATGACGATGCAGTAGGGATCGCCCGGGCCGTCCGGGTCCGGGGTGAAGGTCTTGTGCTCCCGCCAATAGTCGATCCACCTGGATTCGACATCGGCCGGCTCATACCCGCTTGGCAGCGCCTCGATGGCCATGCTTCGCTCCTTGGAATACGGACAATGCGCGCCGCGCCGAAACGCCGCCGCGAAAACGGGGCGCTCCGGCGCGGTCGTGAGATCGGGTCACCCCGCCGGCCGGCGTCAGGACGCGGCGGCCAGGCGGCGGGAACGCTTTTTGAGCTTGTTGATCTTGCGGCGCAGAACCTCCCGCTCCTTGCGCGGCATCTCCTGCCCGGCCTCGGCCTTTTTCGCCCGCAGGGTCCGGGCCTGCCGCTTCATGGTCAGAATCTGCCCCTTGTACGGGGACACCGCCGGGCCTTCCTCGCCGCCGATCCCGAGAACCTTCTTGATCTCGGCCAGAAGCTCGTCCTTGCCCATGCCCGACGCGCCCACCACCTGCGGCAGCTGCTTCATGGACAGCTCGCGCAACTCCTTGGCGGTCATCTTCTCCAGCGGCTTCTTCAGCTCCAACTGCAATCCTTCGCTCATGTCCTTTTCGCCTCCGTATCCGTCTTCGCCTTCTTCCGGCCTCCGCCACGCTTCGCGGGACCGGAAAAAAAGCGCACGTATTTCTCGTAACACCGCGCCACCGGCGAGGCCGGATCAAACTTGCCCACCAGGGCGCCCAGCTTCGCGGGCCTGACCACCGCCGGCTCATGAAACACCGGACGCGACGCCTTCGCCGCATCCAGGGAAACTTTGCTTCCTATCAGGTCGAATTGCACCTTGTCAAAAAGGTTCTGCCCCAGCCACCCGTTCACCCGGGCCAACAACTCCGGAACGAAAAACACCATCTCCTGCATCGCCACCGCGTCGGATACCCCCAGCCGCAACTCCCCGCCCCGATGCCCCAGCGGCTTCACATGCCCGGCCAACTCCGCGCCGATCACGGCCTCCCAGTCCCGGTACATATCCACCAGCCGGCACGCCCGCCGCGCCGCGTCGCCGCCCAGGAACACCGCCATGAGCTCGGCCAATGTCCGCATCTCAACCTCCCACCCGGGACTGCCGCCCCCGCCCGGCGTGCCGGGGCTGCCGCCCCGGACCCCGCCCGGGGGG
>JBMONM010000145.1:6821-9031 GCA_049324675.1 Thermodesulfobacteriota bacterium | reverse complement strand
CCGGCGCAAAGCGCCGGGGAAACAGCCACGGAATCGGGGGGTCCGGGGGGAATGATTCCCCCCGGGCGGGGTCCGGGGCGGCAGCCCCGGGGCGACACGGGACGTTATCCCAGTCGGGCGGCGACGATGTCCCAGTTGACGAGGTTGTCCAGGACGGCCTTGACGTAGTCGGCGCGGCGGTTCTGGTAGTCGAGGTAGTAGGCGTGTTCCCAGACGTCGATGGTCAGCAGGGGTTTTTGTCCGGACTGGAGGGGGTTGGCGGCGTTCGGGGTCTTGGTCACCTTGAGGGCGCCGTCGTCCAGGACCAGCCAGGCCCAGCCGCTGGCGAACTGGGTCGTGGCCGCGGCGGCGAGTTCCTTTTTGAGGGATTCGAAATCGCCGAAAGAGGCGGAAATCAGGGAGGCCAGCTTGCCCGTGGGGACCTTGGGGCCGCCGGGGGTCAGACCTTTCCAATAGAACGTGTGGTTGAAGGCCTGGGCGGCGTTGTTGAACAGGTCGATTTCGGCCGGGTTTTTGGAGGCGTCGAGAAAGACATTGTCCAGGCCTTGGGGGGCGGGGCTGACGGCTTTGAGCAGGTCGTTGGTCTTGTCGTAGTAGGCCTTGGTGTGTTTGCCGTAGTGGAAGCTTATGGTCCTGGCCGAGATGTGGGGTTCCAGGGCGTTTTCGGGATAGGGCAGGGGCGGCATGGCGAAGGCCGGGCCCGTGGCGGCGAAGGCCGGGGAACCCGCCAGGGTGGACAGGGAGGACAGGACCAGGCCGGAGGCGGCGGCGAAGCCCAGAAACTCGCGGCGGGTCAGGGACGGAGGGCAGGGTTCTGATTTCATGGCTGACTCCTTGGAACGCGGCGGGGGCGCGAAATGGTTTTCGACGCTGTGATCTTCGCCGATCCGGCCGGAAAAGAAAAGCCCCTTCCCGGCCGTACGACATGGTCAGGAGGCGGTTCGTTTCGCGGCCGGCTGGTGCCGGGCGCCGAAAAGAAATGCCCCCACCAGGGCGGTGAACGGGGCCACGGCCACCAGTCCGAAGCTGCCGACAAGGGTGTTCAAGACCTCTGCGGCCACGTAGATGAGGTTGAAGAGGTTGGAAAGCGGCACGCCCTGGGCCATGAACATCATAAGCAGGGCGATGGTGCCGCCGGAATAGGCGAACAGAAGCGTGGTGGTCATGGTCCCGACCACGGCCCGACCCACGCGCAGCCCCGCGCCCAGAAGCTGGCGGCGGGTGGCCCCGGGCAGACTCCGGGCCACCTCCTCGATGCTGGCGGCCACGTCCATGGCCAGATCCATCATGGCCCCGCAACAGCCGATGAACACGGCGGCCACAAAGATGCGCCGCAGGTCCAGGTGCCCGTAGCCGGTGTACAGCAGGCTTTCGGCAAAGGGCTTGATGGCCCCGTGCAGGCGGAAGAGATCGGTGAAGACCAGGGCCAGGACGCAGGCCGTGGCCACGCCGAGCATGGAGCCGAGAAAGGCGGTCATGCCCTTTCTGCTCACGCCGCCGACCAGGAAGATGATGCAGGCCGTCAACAGCGTGACCACGCCAAGCGACACCAGCACGGGGTTTATGCCGTTCAAGAATGCGGGGATGAGGATCTTCCAGATGGCCAGGGCGGAAAAGGCGAAGGACAGAAGGGCCTTGGCCCCGGTCCAGCCGCCGAAGACCAGGAGCAGGGCCGCGAAAAGCCCGAAGAGCAGAAACTCCAGGCCCAGGCGGTAGTGGTCCACGGGGTTGGCGTGGACGATGTCCCCGTTTTCGTCGCGGGTGAGCACCACCAGGGCCGTGTCGCCCGGGGCGAAAAGCTTGTCCATCTCCATCTTGCCCAGAAGCTGGTTGTGGCCGCGCACGGTCTTTCCGGCGAAAGGCCCGTCAAGGAGTTCGATGTCCACGGTCTGCACGCCCGTGCGCACCAGGCCGAACTGGAGCACGTCGGCGTCGTCCGTGGCCAGGATGCGGCCCTTGCATTGAACGGCCTGGGCGTCGATGCGGGCCTCGTAGCCGGTGGGCAGGAAGGCCAGGGCCACGGTCAGGGCCAGAAAGATCAGGGAAAGCAGAAGGTCTCGCCTTTTCGCGGGCTCGGTGGGAAGCATGCCTACTCCTTGCGTCGGTCCGGGATGATGCCGAGGGAAAATCGCCAAGGGATTCCAAAGGGTTTTGGCTCGTTGGCCGCCGGAGGCCTCCCCCTGGCGCATTCCTCATGACGGAAATCGGGC
>JBMONM010000145.1:0-6811 GCA_049324675.1 Thermodesulfobacteriota bacterium | reverse complement strand
GGAGTGCAAGGAGGCCCTGCGCCTGCTGAAGACCAAGAACGAGGCCTACACCGCCCTGCGCGACGTGAAGGTGCTGGCCTTCGAGCGCCACAAGAAGGTGCTCAGCCCCCTGCGCGCCGCGCGCGCCCCGCCGCCCGGTCGAGGGGGTGAAGCGAGGGTGTGGGCCTAGTTCGCGGCCATCTTGACCGTATCGGGCATGCCCATGGCCGCCTTGAGCTTCTTGGCGATGTCGGTGTTGTCGTAGAACCCGTTGAAGGCCGCGGCCCCGGCGCCCTCGGCCGAGACCGTGACCGGCACGCCGGTGTGGGAATAGGAGGTCCACCCCAGGCCGGCCTTCTGGTTGAGCAGGTGGGTGAGCGTCACGGACAGGGGGTTGTAGCCGCCGTAGAGCAGGTAGGCCTGGGGGTCCTTGCCGTCCGCGCCGTAGCCCTTGGCGTCCTCGGCGGCGGCCATGTACAGGTCGAAGGCCTCCTTGATCTTGGCGATCTCGAACTCCTTGAGCACGGCGGCGTCCTTGGCGTCACCGGCGAACTTCAGCCCGAAGGTCTCCTCGATCACCGGCTTGACCGCGTCGAAAGAGCAGTTCTGGCCGCAGTTTTTCTTGAAATCGGCCATCTTGTCGGTGAAGGCCTGGAAGGACATCTTCTGGCCGGTGAGCACGTCGTAGAAGCTGGCATACTTGGTGCCGGCGAAGCCGATGGTCAGTCCGCCGCACTCGTGGTCGCCGGTGACCAGGATGAGCGTCTCGCCGGGGTGCTTTTTCTGGAAGGCCAGGGCCACGTCCACAGCCTTGTCCACGTCCACCACGTCGCCGATGGCCCCGGCCGCGTCGTTGGCGTGGCAGGCCCAGTCCACCTTGCCGCCCTCGGCCATGATGAAAAAGCCCTGGGGACCGTCCAGGACCTCGGCGGCCTTGGCCACCAGATCGGCCAGGCTCATGTCCTTCTGGGTGCGGTCGATGTAGTAGGGCATGGCCTTGCTGTCCTGGAGCCATTCGTTGATGACGATGACCTTGCCGTCGTTTTTGGTGATCTTCTCGAAGCCTTCCCTGCCCGTGACCACCTTGTAGCCCGCGGCCTTGGCCGCCTCGATGGCGTTGCCCTGGGGGGCCTTGGACTTCTTGCCCTCGGGATCCTTGAAGCCGCCGCCGCCGAAGAAGTCGAAACCGCTTTTGACCAGCTCGTGGGCGATTTCATGGTAGTTGTCGCGGCTCTCCTGGTGGGCGTAGAAGCCGCCGGGAGTGGCGTGGTCGATGGACACGGTGGAGATGACGCCCACCTTCTTGCCCTGGGCCTTGGCCAGTTCGGCCACGCTTTTCACGGCCTTGTTGTCCGGGGTGACGCCGAGCATGCCGGAGTTGGTCTTGACCCCGCAGGCCATGGCCGTGGCCGTGTCCGCCGAATCCGGGATGATGGAGTTGGCGGCGTGGGTGGTCATCATGCCCTGGGCCGGAAGCTTGCTCATGGAGAGCTTCACCGTGCCGTGGGGCTTGCCCTCCCTGGCCGCCAGGAACATCTCCGTGGACGTGCGCTGGGGCTGGGCCATGCCGTCGCCGATGATGAAAAACACGTACTTGGCCTGCTTCTCGGCGGCCAGAACCTGCCCACAACACAACAGGACGGCCATGACCGCAAGGGCCAGGGCCGAACGGAAAGAGGTTTTGCGCAACACCATAGCCGGGTCCTCCATGTTTTGCGGGGTGTGCGGCGCGACGCGCCGGGGCGTTTCTCGGAAACGCGCAATTCTTCCCAAAGGACCGTGACGGTGTCGTGACAAGGCCCGTTCATTCCCGTGACGCGCCGTCCCGGGCGGCACGGAACCGGGCGGCCATGGCCGAAAGGGCTTCCCCCTGCTCCGGGGTGAGTCCCGCCTTCATCTCCCCCACGGCCCGGTCCAGGATGGCGTCCACCCGGGGCCTGGTCTCCCGGCGCAGGGCCGCGAAATCGGCCAGGGCGCGGCGCAGGACGGGCCGGAGGGCCTAGCGCAAGGCGTCCTCCAGACGGTCCACACGCCCTTTCGTGATCTCTTTCGTATTTTTTTCCGTATATTCTTTCGTGACCGTTTTCGTGGGCGTTTTCATGATCTCACCTCTCGGAAATGGTCGTTTCCAACACGGCGCGCAGGACCTTTCTGGCCCGAAACGCCCGGATCTTCACATTGGCCCGGCTGATGCCCAAAAGTGTGGCGACCTCGTCGGCCGCGTCGGAGGTGACCACCGTGTCGAAGGCCCGGGCCGCCTCCTTGTGGGACGCGAGCACCTTGGCCACCTCGCGCTTCTGGGCGTCGGAGAGGTCGGTTACGCCCCGGCCGGGAATTTTTTCCGGCCGGGGCGGCGGGTTCACGGAAAGCGGCGCGGCCGCAAACCGGATCAGGCGATGGTTACGTCCGGGCAGAGGTAGACGTCCTGGATGGCCTGGAGAAGCTTCACGCCCTCGGCCATGGGCCGCTGGAAGGCCTTGCGCCCGGAGATGAGCCCCATGCCGCCGGCCCGCTTGTTGATCACCGCCGTGCGCACGGCCTCGGCGAAATCCGCCGCCCCGGACGCGCCGCCGGAATTGATCAGCCCGGCCCGGCCCATGTAGCAGTTGGCCACCTGGTAGCGGGTCAGGTCGATGGGGTGGTCCGTGGTCAGTTCGGTGTAGACCCGCTTGTCGGTCATGCCGAAGCCCACCGCGGTGTAGCCGCCGTTGACCGTGGGCTGCTTCTGCTTGACGATGTCGGCCTCGATGGTGGCCGCGAGATGGTTGGCCTGGCCGGTGAGGTCGGCGGAGACGTGGTAGTCCACCCCGTCTTTGACGAAGGCGGGATTTCGCGTGTAGGCCCACAAGACGCAGGCCATGCCCAGTTCGTGGGCCCGGCGGAAGGCCTTGCTGATCTCCTGGATCTGCCGCCGTGATTCGGGGGAGCCGAAATAGACCGTGGCCCCCACGGCCGTGGCCCCCATGTCCCAGGCCTGTTCCACCGAGGCGAAAAGCGTCTGGTCGTGGATGGCCGGCAGGCTCAAAAGCTCGTTGTGGTTGATCTTGAGCATGAGCGGAATCCTGTGGGCGTACTTGCGGGCCACGCTGCCAAGCACCCCCAGGGTCGAGGCCACGGCGTTGCACCCGGCCTCCATGGCCAGTTTCACGATGTTTTCGGGGTCGAAATAGACGGGGTTGGGGGCGAAGGAGGCCCCGGCGGAATGCTCGATACCCTGGTCCACGGGCAGGATGGACAGGTAGCCGGTGCCGGCCAGCCGGCCCGTGCCGAACAGGGCGGCCAGGCTTTTTAAGACCGGCACGCCGCGGTCCGTGGGGATAAACACCCGGTCCATGAAGTCCGGGCCGGGCAGGTGCAGGGACTCCCTGGGAATGGTGCGGCAGACGTGGCCGAGCAGATTTTCGGCGTCGGGCCCGAGCAGTGACACGATGGAATCGAGCATGGCGGCCTCCGGGAAACGGTTTTTCGTAGCTTTGCCAACGGTAAACGAGTCGCGACCGCTGTGCAAGCGGCCGCCCCGCGATTTCACCGAAACGTCGCGCAGGGGGCGCGGCGGCGATCCGTATTGACGCCGGCCGGAGCAGGGGGGTAACCACCGCCCCATGTTCGACGCCTTTTCCGAGGGCCTGGGCTTTTTCGCCCAGACCGCCACGGCCATCTTCCTCGAAGCCGCTCCGTTTCTGCTCCTGGGATCGTTTCTGGCCGCGCTCATCGAATGCCTCGTGCCGCCCGAGCGCATGCAGCGGCTTTTCCCCAGGCGCGCCGCGACCGGGGTCCTGGCCGGGCTCGTGGGCGGGCTGGTCCTGCCCGTGTGCGAATGCGGCATCGTGCCCATCGTCCGGCGCATGCTCAGAAAAGGCGTGCCCCCGGCCCCGGCCATGACCTACATGCTGGCCGCGCCCATCGTGAACCCCGTGGTCATGGCCTCCACGTACACGGCCTTCCAGGGCGACTGGTCCATGGTCGCGGCCCGAACGGCCATGGGGGCCGTGGCCGCCCTGGTGGTGGGCCTGATCTTCTCGCGCCTGCCCCTGGGGGACATCCTCCTCGACGCGAACCTCCCGAACGGCCACAACGACCACGGCCCGGCCTGCGGGTACGCCTGCGGCTGCGGCGGGGGGGAAACGGCCGGACCGAAGGGCCGGATCACGGCGGTGGCGTCCCACACCTTGGCCGAGTTCCTGGACATGGGGGCCATCCTGATCCTCGGAAGCCTCTTCGCCGCGGCCTTCAAGACCCTGGTGCCCTCCGGGGTCATGGGCCTGTTCGAGACCGACCCGGTGCTGGCCATCTCGGCCATGATGCTCCTGGCCATCCTGTTGTCCTTGTGCTCCGAGGCCGACGCCTTCGTGGCCGCCTCCTTCACGGCCTTTCCAGCCAGCGCCAAGCTGGCCTTCCTGGCCCTGGGGCCCATGCTGGACGTCAAGCTCGCGGTCATGTTCCAGGCCGTGTTCACCCGCCGCGCGGCCGCGATCCTGATGGTGGCCACACCGGTCCTGGTCTTCGCCATGTCCCTGGCCCTGTCCCTGCTCGAACCGTGAACAACAACCATCCCCAACTATGAACGACACGCCCAGCCCCCTCCTGGCCCGCCTCGACGGCGTCCTGCTCCTGGGATTGGCCCTGTTCATGGCCTGGCTCGTTTCCGGCACCGCCTACTGGAACTACCTGCATCCCCGGTTCCTGCCCCTGACCGCCGCGACCGCCCTGGTCATGGGGGGGCTCGGCGTCTTCGCCCTGGTCCGGCCGCCCCGGGCCTCGGCCGCGCGGACCCTGGCCCTGGCGGTCATGCTCGCCCTGGCCGTCGTCAGCCTGCCGCCCGCCGACCCCTTCGGCCCCGGACCGGACCGGACCGCCGAAGAAGAGCCCGTGCCCGAGAACGAGAGGGGTTACGTGCGCATCAATACCGGGGAACTCTACGACGTGGCCATGAACGGCGAGTTGGGAAACTTCCCCGGCCCGGGCTTCGCCGTGCGCGGTTTCGCGCGCCGCGACCCGGCCCTGGAGCGGCTGGGATGTTTCGGGCTGTACCGGGTGGCCCTGTACTGCTGCTTCGCCGACGCCACGGCCGTGGGCTTCGCGGTCCGGCCCGCGGACGGGGTCATGCCCGCGGACGGGGCCTGGGTGCGCATCCTGGGGAAACTCGAACCCGTGCCGGACGGCGCGGCCCTGCCCCAGCCCGAGGTGCCGGGCATCTTCTACGCCTCGACCCTGCCCGGCTACGTGTTTTCCGCCGACCGGGTCGTGCCCGTGCCGGCCCCGCCAGAGCCGTTCATGTTCGAGTGGCGCCAGTCCGAACCCTTCGCCTATTGACCGGCCGGGCTTTTCGCCCGCCCCGCCGCCGCATCCTTGACGGGCCCTCGGAACCGGGAATATCCAGGGAATTCGAACCGGCAGGATGCCGCGAGAAAAAAAGGAGTCCGGCCATGGACGCCGCCCCCGCCGCCCGCTTGGACAATCTGGTGGCCCTGCTTCGGGACAAGGGCTGCCGGATCACGCCCCAGCGCCTGGCCATTCTGCGCCTTCTGGTCCACAGCCGCGGCCACCCCTCGGCCGAGCAGATGCACGTCAGGCTGCTGCGGCGTTTTCCGACCATGAGCCTGGCCACGGTGTACAAGACCATCGCCCTGCTCAAACAGGCCGGGGAGGTCCTGGAACTGCAGTTCAGCGAACTGGGCAACCGCTACGACGGGCTGCGGCCCACACCCCACCCCCACGTCATCTGCACCGCCTGCGGGGCCATCGTGGACGCCGACGACCCCCTGCTTTGCGACGCGGCCGAGCGCGTGGCCCGGGAGACCGGGTATGCCGTGTTCTCCCACCGCCTGGATTTCTTCGGCCTGTGCCCGGCCTGCCGGAAAAAAAGAGAGGCGGCCGACCCTACGCAAACGGCCTGACGCCTCAATCAAAACCATATTGGATTCGTTGTTTTTTCTTAAAAAATACCAGTGGATTTTTAGGGGCGCACCATCAGCCCCGCAGGTCGAAGGCCACCTTCGTGCTGTGGTGGCCGCGCTTGTCGAAGGCCGCGGTGAAGGCCCGGGCGTAGTCCGCCAGGCGGAAGGTGTGGGTCAGAAGGCCGGCCGTGGGATAGGTCCCGGATGACAGAAGCTCCAGGGCCACGTCGTAGGTGCGGACCCGTTTGCCCGTGCGCGGGTCCGTGGCGTGGCCGTAGCTGGCCGAGCCCACGGCCGTCAGCTGCCGAAACCACAGGCTGGACACGTCGGCCCCGGAAATCCGGGCCGTGGTCCCGACCATGACGTAGGTCCCCCCGGCCCGCAGGGCCAGAAGCCCCTGCTCCAATGCCCGCGAGCCCCCGGCGCAGTCGAAAAAAATGTCCGCCCCGCCCTCCAGGTTGCCGCCGCCCAGGGTGGTGGGCACGAACGTCGCGCCCACGGCCTCGCCCAGTTCCCGGCGTCCGGGCGAACGCAAGACCGTGTCGGCCCCGCCGTCTTTCGCGGCCTCGGCCTGGAAGCCGTGCCGGGCCACGGCCACGATCCTGGCCTTGCTCCCGAGCATCCGCAGGGCGCGCACCGCGTGCTGCCCCAGGATGCCCATGCCGTTTATGACCACCGTGTCCGCATCCGTGGGGAAATGCACCAGCACCGGATGCAGCACCGAGGCCAGGGAATCGAGCAGGACGGCGGTCTCGTCCGACACATGGTCCGGGATGGGAAAAAGCCGCGAGGGATGGGCCGCCGTGCGCTCGGCCATGCCCCCGGGGGCCTTGGCGTTGAACCCCAAAAAAGACCCGGGCGGCAGGTCGCCGCGCAGGAAATTCTCGCACAGGTTGTAGTCCCCGGCGGCGCAGAACCGGCAGGGCGGCAGACCG
>JBMONM010000144.1:0-9114 GCA_049324675.1 Thermodesulfobacteriota bacterium | reverse complement strand
AATCAAATCAATATTTTTTTAATAAAGTATAGATGATCGTTTATGGAGAAGTCATGCCGGTCCCTGGAATGAATGAATTCGCCAGGCGCATCACTCTGCGCCAACTGGAGATTTTCGAGGCCGTGGTCCGGCATGGCGGGTTTTCCCGGGCCGCCGAGGCCGTGCACCTGACCCAGCCCAGCGTGTCCATGCAGGTGGCCAGGCTGGGCGAGGCCGTGGGGCGGCCCCTGTTCGAACAGATCGGCAGGCAGGCGCACCTGACGGCCGAGGGCCGCAGGCTGCATGCCTGTGCCGCGGAGCTTTTCGAGGCCCTGGAGCGTTTCCAGGACGAGATGGCGGACATGGAGGGGCTCAAGCGCGGCCGGCTGCGCCTGGCCGTGGTGACCACGGCCGAATACTTCGCCCCCCGGGTCCTGGGCGCCTTCAGCCGGAAATATCCGGGCATCGAGGTGGAGCTGGTGGTGCGGAACCGGCGCAGGGTCCTGGAGCGGGTGGCCGCCAACGACGACGACCTGTACATCCTTGGCCAGCCTCCCCAGGACCTGGAGGTGACGGCGGAACCGTTCCTGCAGAATCCGCACGTTCCCCTGGCCCCGGCCAACCATCCCCTGGCAGGGCGCAAGGCCGTTCCCCTGGTCCGTTTCGCCAGGGAGCCGATGATCATGCGCGAGCGGGGCTCGGGCACGCGCAAGGCCATGGAAAGGCTTTTTCGCGAGGCCGGACTGAGCCCGCTGGTCAGGATGGAACTGGGCGGCACCGAGGCCATCAAACAGGCCGTGGCCGGCGGCCTGGGGGTCACGGTCCTCTCGGCCCACGCCTTGAGCCTTTCGGGCGTGGCTCCGCTTTTTTGCATCCCGGACGTGGTCGGCTTTCCCCTGCGCCGTCAGTGGCGTCTGGTCCGGCCGCGCGGCAAGGTCCTTTCCCCGGCGGCCCGGGCCTTCAGGGCCTTTGTGCTGGAGGAGGGGCCGGCCCTGGTCGGCGCCCTGCCCGTTGCCGGGCCGCTGACCCTGCCTCCCCTGACGGGGCCTCGGGCCCGCGACAGCGGCTCCGGGGAAACCTGACCCGTTGCGCTGATCCGTTTTTGTTCAAAACACATGGCGTGGGGGAGCCCAGGCCATGCCCTTCCCCGCCGATCCGGACATGGTGTGCCAGGCCTGGCCCAAACCTGGGGCCCCGGCCCCGTCCTTTGTGCCGCCCGCGACACGCCGGGTCGGGCCATCTTCCCTTCCTCGCAGTCTCAACATCCCGTGATCATGGAAGGAGTTGCCCGCGGGAGGATTCCCGGCCGGCTGGTATGCAAGTTGTAACCCCTGCCTCATGCGCCGCATGGACGAGCGAGGGAGCGGCCTTCGCGGGACGCACTGCCAATCGGGCGCGAAGGAGGGACGATGCGACAGGGACCGATGGAAAGATGGAGGGGGCGCGCCGCGCCGGCGGCCCAGAGCGGTTTGCCGCCGTTGCCCAGTGAGGCCAGGCAGGCCCTGATCCACCTGATCGAACTGGCCGAGAACTGGCCGGCCCTGGTCCCCGCCCGGCCGCGCGTCCGGAGAAATCCGGCGAACACCCCGTACTGGGCATATGGGTGGAGAAAGTGAACCGACAGCAACCAGACCGCAACCTGGCCCTGGATCTCGTCCGGGTCACCGAGGCCGCGGCGTTGTCCTCGGCCAGATGGCTCGGCCGGGGCAGGAAGGAGGAGGGGGATCAGGCCGCTGTGGACGCCATGCGCCTGTCCTTCAACGCCCTGGAGATCGACGGGGTGGTGGTGATCGGCGAAGGGGAGAAGGACCAGGCCCCGATGCTTTACAACGGGGAGAGACTGGGCTCGGGCCGGGGGCCGAAAATGGACGTGGCCGTGGACCCGGTGGAGGGCACCAACCTGTTGGCCCTGGGACGGCCCAACGCCATAGCCGTGGCCGCCCTGGCCCCGCGCGGGAGCATGTACGACCCGGGTCCCGCCTTTTACATGAAAAAGCTGGCCGTGCCCCGTCAGGCCAGGGGATGCGCGGACCTCGCCGCGCCCACGGCCGAGATCCTCAGGCGCGTGGCGGCAGCCCTTTGCAAGGATGTGGACGACCTGACCGTCTTCGTCCTGGAGAAGCCCAGGCACCGGGAGCTGATCCGGGAAATCCGGGAGGCCGGGGCGCGCATCCAGCTGCACACGGACGGGGACGTGGCCGGGGCGCTCATGGCCGCCATGCCGGGCTCCGGCATCGACCTCATGATGGGGACGGGGGGCGTGCCCGAGGGCATTCTGGCCGCGGCCGCCGTGCGGGTCATGGGCGGCGAGATCCAGTGCCGGCTCGACCCCCAATCCGCTACGGAACACGAGTCCGTGGTCCGGGCGGGGCTGGACCTGAACCGGATCCTTTTCACCGAGGACCTGATCGGGAGCGAGGACGTGTTCTTCGCGGCCACGGGCATCTCCGGGGGGGGGTTCCTCGGGGGCGTGGAGTTCAACGGAACAGGGGCCAGGACCGTGTCCATCGTCCTGCGCGGCAGGACCGGCACGATCCGGCGCATCGAATCGGATCATGCCTTCGACAAGCTCATGCGCTTCAGCGCCATCCGATACGATTGACCAAGAAGGCGTCCCTCCCCTGGGGGGAGGCCGCATGGCTTCATAAAGGAGACGGGGGAAGGATCATGAAGACCAAAAGACCCATCATGCTGGGGATCGTGGGCGACAGCGCCACGGGAAAGACAACGATTTCGGCGGGTATCGAGCGCATACTCGGGCCTGACCGGGTGACCAACATCTGTTCGGACGACTATCATCGTTACAATCGTGTCCAGAGGAAGGAAAAGGAGATATCCGCCCTGCATCCCGATTGCAACTACGTGGACATCATGCAGACCCATTTCCACCTGTTGCGCCAGGGGGAGGCCATCCTGAAGCCGGTCTACAACCACGCCACCGGGGATTTCGATCCCCCGATGTACGTGCGGCCCAAGGAATTCGTGATCGTCGAGGGACTGCTCGGGTTTTATTCCAAGAGCATGCGCGACGCGTTCGACGTGAAGATCTACCTGGATCCCCAGGAGGAACTGCGCGTGGACTGGAAGTTCCAGCGGGACACCACCAAGCGGGGCTATTCCCGCGAGGAAGTCCAGGCCTCCCTGGAACGGCGCGCGGAGGTTTCGGGAAAGTTCATCCGTCCCCAGAGAAGATACGCCGACATCGTCCTGCATTTCTATCGGCCGGAGCAGGAGAACCCCAAGGAGACCGGGACGCATCTGAACGCCAGGCTGATCCTGCGGCCGACCATTCGTCATCCGGATTTTTCCGAATTCATCGACCATCGCAGCCAGAGGCCCTGCCTGACCATCTCCCTGGGCCGCGACGAGGGGATGCCGGTGGACATCCTGCACATCACCGGGAACATCAAACCGGTCACGGCCGAAACACTTATGGACATCATCATGGACAACATGTCCGGCAGTCAGCTTTCGACCTCGGATGGCATCGGAACGTACAGCGACGGGCAGACAAAAAGGACAAGCTATCCGCTGGCCATCAGCCAGCTTTTGACCTGTTACCATCTTGTGAGCGCACGGCAGGGATTGTCATAGTCCCGCCGGGGCATGACGCCGAATGGCTGAAACCAACGTGTCCACCCGAAACGGCGCTTCAACCACCTCCGCCACGCCCAGGCTCTCCGGGTGTCCCTTGAGGTGCCCCCGGGGAGTGACCAGCACGATGGGCGCGCTCCCCGCGCCGGCCAGGACATGGCCGATCTCTCCGGGGTCGCCGTCGTAATAGACGAGCCTCAACCCTTTTCCGGCAAGGTCGGGCCGCGTTCCGGCAGGGGGCTGGGTGACGCATAAACCCGCGGCCTCGGCCACCTCGACCAACACCTCGGCCATGGAGCGATTGCGGCTTAAGACCACAGCCTGCGCGCGGGGCGGGGTGGAGATGGCGCCCCCCGCCGACGTCTTTCGGAGCGCATCGCGCAGGCGGCGAAGCGTCGCGCGCGCGGCGCCCAGTCGTTGGACCAGCGTGGAATGGTCGTCAAGGTCTTCCAGGCCATCGAGCAAGGCCATGGCCGCCTCCAGGTCGCGCAGCGAACCGGCCGGGAGGGGCGCCTCCCGGGCCGGCGCCGCACGTCCGTTCCCATTGAGACGCGGCTGTTCCATGGCGCGCACGACCGCCTCGTCAAAGAACCTGTGGGGCTGCTTCGGCGCAAAGGCCGTCTCGGAGAGGACCCGCGCGGCACGCATAAACGCCAGGGAGGCCGGGCCGGCCGGGGCCGCCTCCAGCACCGGGCGTTGCTTCGCCGCGGCCAGGGAGAGGGTCTCATCCCACGGCACCTGCCCAAGGAAGTGGAGATTGAGTTTGAGGAATTTCTGGACGGCCGCCTTGACCCGCTCGAAGACCGACCGCGCCAGCCTCTCGTCCCGCGAACGATTGACCAGAAGCATGGGAGGCCTGGTCAGGCCCTGCTCCTTGAGCACCTTGATCAGGGCGTACCCGTCCGTGATCGAGGTGGCCTCGGGATTGACCACCACCACCAGTTCGGAGCAGGCCAGACACAGGCCCACCACCTGCCGGGAGATGCCCGGCGAGGTGTCCACCAGAATGAAGTCGTACCCCGAGAGCTTGTGAAATTCCCGGGCCAGACGCATGCGCGAGGCCCTGGTCAGGTCGGCCATGCGGGCCACCCCGGAACTCCCGGGGATGACGTCGACCCCTGGGCCGGCCGGCGTCAGCGCCCGCTCCAGGGGGGCATTCTTGAAGAGCACGTCTTCCAGAGTCAGCGCCGGGGAAAGGCCCAACAGGATGTCCACGTTCGCCAACCCCAGGTCGGCGTCGAAAATGCAGACCCGCTTGCCGGCCCTGGCCAGGGCGAAACCGATCCCCACGGCCACGCTGGTCTTCCCGGCGCCGCCCTTCCCGCTGGCGATGCCGACGATCCGGGTCAAGGGGTGCTCTCCTGGCCGAGAAGCCTTCGGATTTCCCGCATCAGGCTGTCGATCTGGAACGGTTTGGTGAGGTGCCCGGCGGCCCCCAGGGCCTTGGCCTCGGCCAATTCCTCGGGACCGGCGAGTCCGGTCAAGACCAGGACGGGGGTTGTCGATCCGCTGGCCGTGAGTTCACGCAGAACGTCGAGCCCCCCGCGAAGCGGCATGCGGATGTCCAGGATCACAAGCCGGTAGTTCTCCTTGCGAAGGCGTTCCATGGCCTCAACGCCATTGGATGCCGTGGCCACGCCATAGCCGTTTGCCTCCAGGGCCTCGGTCAGGATGTCCCGGATATTGCGTTCGTCGTCCACCACCAAAATGCCCTTGGGAGGATCTTCTTTGTTGGGGATGGAACCCTGTTCGCCTGAAGTCCGTTTGGGATTACGCTCCCTGGGCAGGACCACCTCCATCCTGGTCCCCTTGTGTGGGGTGCTTTCCACCCGTATCTCCCCGCCGTGCGCGGCCACGATGGCATAGGCCGTGGAAAGCCCCAGCCCCGTTCCCTTGCCCTCGGACTTGGTGGTGAAAAAGGGATCGAAGATTTTTGTCAAAGTTTCCTGGGAGATGCCGATGCCGGTGTCCTCCACCCCCACCACCACGGCGGCGGAGGCGGGGTCGTGGCGTGTGGACACGGTCAAGAGGCCGCCTTTTTCCATGGCGTGTTCGGCGTTGATGATCAGGTTGAGGAACACCTGTTCGAGTTGGTGGGCGTCCCCCTGGATTTCGGGCAGATCCCCGGCCATGCCCCGGTGCACGCGGATTCCCTGTTTTTCCAGACCCGCCTGGGCCAAGGACAGGGTCTTTTCGAGCAGATCCCCCACGTCGACCGTGGTGAAGACCGGGGGCGCGGGGCGGGCGAAGTTCATGAGATTGGTGAGAATGGAGCTTATGCGCTCGATCTGCCGCAGCAGTTGGTGCAGGCTTTTTTTCTTGGCCTGATCCGTCTCCTTGAGTTCCAGCAGTTGGACCCGCGCATAGACGATGGCCAGCGGATTGTTGATCTCGTGGGCCGCTCCGGCGGCAAGCTGTCCCACGGCGGCCAGACGCTCGGCCTGACCCAGCTTGGCATTGATGTTCCGGATATCCCGCATGGTCGACGCCATTCGTTCGGCCTGCTCCCGGCATTGACGCAACAGATCCAGGCGGGCCAGACAGGCGCCGGTGAACTCGGCCAACTGGCCGTAGGCCATGGCCTCCTGGGGCGAAAGGGGGGCGCGGGTCGGCCAAAACACCATTTCTCCGGCCGGGAGGCCCGGGCCGGGGAGAAGGGCTCTGAAGCCTCCTCCGGTGAGTGGCGAAACCAGTGGCCGGGTCGGCGTTTTCAGGTCGCAGGCCGGAGGCTGGCGGGTTTGAAAACGTTTCAGGCGGTCCTGGACAAAAACGGGCGGTTCGCATTCCCTGTCCCCGCGGGCGTCACAATCCGGCCATGAGAAGGCGGCATGGTCGAGGCCCGCGTCCCACCAGCGCCCCGCGAGGCATAAGCCATCGCAGGAACGCAGAAAGACCGCTCCTTTTTGCGCCCCGCTGGCGCAAAGGGCATCGGCCAGGCGGGAAAGCACCTCGGCCTCGTCGGATGCCGCGACCATCCCCGGCGCGTGTCCGCTCATGGCCCCGAGCACCCGGTGCAGGCCCTGAAGCGATTCGTTGCTGGCGTAGAGCCCGGAATTGGCGGCGGCCAGCCGCGCGTTGGCCCTGGTCAGGGCCTGGAAATAAAACGATCCGGCATCCGGGGTCAGGTCGAAGATTTCCGCCCGCTCGGCGTAGCCTTCGCCCAGGCGGGACGCCAGCGAGGCCGCCTCCGCTTCGGAAAAAATCCCCAGGGCCTGAAAGGCGTCCCTTCGGGCAGGCGCGGCAAGGCTCGGATCGCGATCGGACATGACCTCATGGGCCAGTGTATTGGCGGCGGCCACAAGCAGGGCCAGCCGTCCTTCGCCACCCATCAGGGCCAATTGCTCGGGGGGGTGATGGTGGAGCCACATGGCGTCGACAAGGGGGCGGGGCAGATTCCAGGTTTCGGCCAACCATTTCCCGGCCAGGCAGTGGTCCGCCTCGAACGCCTCGTTTTCCGCGTCCAATAACGCGCCGTGCGCGTTTTCGGCGGCCCGCAACAATGGACCGTACCGGTCGGGAAAGGCCGCGAGCATGATCAGCTTGCCGCAATCGTGCGCCAGGCCGGCGGCGAAGGCCAGTTCGGCCAGATCCGGCGCGTTGCGGTCGGCCAGGAAGGCGGCGCCCACGGCGCATGCCAGGCTGTGTTTCCACAGGCCGGTAAGATCCGGGTCGCCGGAGAACGGTTCGCGGAAGACCGTGTCCCGAACGGCGATGGTCAAAAGGATGTTTTTGACCGCATTGAAGCCCAGAAGGTTGACGGCCTGGGTCAATGTCTGCACGCGGCCGTAGCGTGCGGCATTGGCCATCTTGAGCACCCGCATGGCCAAAGACGGGTCGGATTCGATGAAATGGGTCAGGGTCCGGACATCGGTGTCCTCGCGGACCGCCATGCTCAGAATCATTGCGGCGACGGCCGGCGGCGAGGGCAGGATATCGATCTGACGGATGATGTTTTTTATGTGGGAACGGCTTTCGTGCTGCAGGCGTTCCTCCCGTTGCGCCATGGGATTCCTCCCCCCTGACGAAGTAGGGCGTGATTTTGCAAGTTGGTACTGGAAACATCCAGAAAACGCAAAACAACATGCCGGGAAAAACGTAGGGAAATCATAGCGTTTTTCCGGCCGGCATCCTGGACTTTTAACATGGGCTGGTCTAGCTTAACAAGAAAGAGATAGGCGTTTGGAGTTGCGAACTTTCCATTGTCACCGGCATGGCGGCGGCGTGCGGGGCGTCAAATGCACACTGTTAAAATTCTTGTGGTCGAGGATGAACCAGAACTGCTGGAATTGATTTCGGAAACGCTTTCCGGACCACAGAGGTACGTGGTCACGGCATATAATGGGGCGGATGCCCTGAGGCTCTTGCGGAAGGAGCCATTTGACCTGGTCTTAAGCGATATCCGCATGCCGAAACTTGATGGCATAGGACTGTTACGAAAAATCACTGAATGTTCACTGGATGTGGACGTCATCCTGTTGACTGGCTACGGTACAGTTGAAAATGCCGTGGACTGCGTCAAATCGGGCGCTGCCGACTATCTGCTCAAGCCGTTTCGCATCGATCAGCTCTGCGACGCGGTGGACAAGGTCTTGAGGGAACGGAGCCTGCGCCAGCAACGCAAAAGTGTGGGCAACCTGGCCAAGATGCTCGGCCTCAACAACGCCCTGCAAAACCACAAAGACATGCGTTCCCTGGTCAAGGAATTCGTGCTCCAGGTCGGCAGAACCTTTGAGCCCGACGGTATCGCCATGTTTTTTGACGACGGTCAGGCCATGGGCCATATGCGGCATATTCTGGTCGGGCCGATTTTCCGCGACGACACACGGATCCGCGACTGGTTTCTGGGCCTTTCCCAGTCGCTTTTGCGCCAGGGCAAACCGCGGTTGCTCGGCGCGGACCTTCTCGAACGCGTCGCCCGCAGGTCCGGGCTCGTTTCCGGTGGGGAGCAGGCTGGGCATGCGGGCATGGTGTCCGCCATGATCGCCCCGGTTTCCTCGCCTGTCAGCAAGACCGGGGCCATCGCCGTCCTCAGGAGCCGCGGGCAGCCGCCCTATACGCTGCAAAACCTGCAACTCCTGACCATTTTTGGCGCCCACGCCTCCTCATGCTTTGAAAGTTTCCAGGCCATCGGCAGGCTGCGCGACGTCAACCGCCAGATGGTCACCTCCTTTGTCAGCGCGGTGGAGGCCAAGGACCCCTATACCCGGGGCCATTCCGAGCAGGTCAGCATCTATGCGGAGGCGCTTGGGCGGGAGTTTTCCCTGACCGGGCGCGAGCTCGAAATCCTCCGCATTGCGGGCACCCTCCACGACATCGGCAAAATCGGCATCCCCGACAGCATTCTCAACAAACCCGAACGCCTGACCGCCGATGAATACGAGGTCATTGTCCGACACCCCGTGATCGGACGGGATATCCTTGCCGAGGTGGACTCGCTGCACGATGTGCTGCCGGTCATCTACCACCACCATGAACGGGTGGACGGTACCGGGTATCCGGACGGACTGGCGGGACAAGGCATCCCTTTTTTGTCCCGGGTCA
>JBMONM010000143.1:0-9255 GCA_049324675.1 Thermodesulfobacteriota bacterium | reverse complement strand
CCGGGGACCATCACCGTGGCCGCCGAACACGACCTGGAGGCCAGGCAGGCCGTAATCCGGATCTCGGACACCGGCCGGGGCATCAATCCCGAGCACCTGGGCCGGGTATTCGACCCCTTTTTCACCCTGAAAGAGGTGGGCAAGGGCACCGGCCTGGGGCTTTCGGTGGTTTTCGGCATCGTCAAGAAGCACGGCGGGACCATTGTCGCTGAAAGCCCGCCCGGCCAGGGCGCGACCTTCGTCATCCGCCTGCCCTCAAACGCCCTCTCCTGTCTTCAAAACGCCGAGGCGGACGGCCTTACGGAGGAACGCGACGCGTGAACGATCTCCCCCCGCAGATCCTGGTAGTGGACGACGAGCCCATCGCCCGCGCCAACCTGGCCCACATCTTCTCCCGCCGCGGCGCCCAGGTGACGGTGGCCGCGGACGGTCGGGAGGCCTTGGCCGAACTGGAGAAAAACGAGTTCGACCTGGTGGTCACGGACCTGATCATGGAGGACGTCGACGGACTGGCCGTGCTTAAACGGACCAAGGCCCTGTGGCCGGACACCGAGGTGGTGGTGGTCACGGGCTATCCCACGGTGGAGACGGCGGTGGCGGCCATGCAGCAGGGTGCCTATCATTATCTGGCCAAGCCCTACGGCATCGAGGAGGCCCGGATCCTGGCCAAGAAGGCCCTGGAGAAACGGCGCCTGCGCCTGGAGGTCCGTTCGCTTCGGGAGCGGCTGCGGGAAAACCCGGACCCGCTGACCATCGTGGGCCACTGTCCGGCCATGGAGCGGCTCAAACGCACCGTGGCCCAGGTCGCGCCCACCGACTCCACGGTGCTGATTCTCGGGGAGACGGGCACGGGCAAGGAACTGGTGGCCCGGAGCATCCATCTGCTGAGTTCCCGTCGCGAGGAGCGCTTCCTGGCCGTCAACTGCGGGGCCTTCAACGAGGAGCTTCTGGAAAACGAGTTGTTCGGCCACGAACCCGGGGCCTTCACCGGGGCCACGCGCCTGAAAAAAGGCCTGTTCGAGTCCGCGCCGGGCGGCACGCTTTTTCTCGACGAACTGGGCGAGACCTCGCCGGCCATGCAGGTCAAGCTCCTGCGCGTCCTGCAGGAACGGGTCATCCGCCGGGTGGGCGGCTCCCGGGACATCCCCGTGGACGTGCGCATTGTGGCCGCCACCAACAAGGACCTCAAACGCGAGGTGGAGGCCGGGCGCTTCCGCCAGGACCTGTTCTACCGCATCAACGTGGTCGTGCTGACCCTGCCGCCCTTGTCCGAACGCCAGGACGACATCCCCCTGCTGTGCCGGTTTTTCCTGGCCAAGATGGCAAAAAAGCTCGACAAACCCACTCTGACCATGTCCCCCGAGGTCCTCGGGATCCTCACCCGCTATCCCTTTCCCGGCAACGTGCGCGAGCTCGAAAACATCATCGAGCGGGCCGCGATCATGGCCGACGGGGAGTCCATCGAACCGAGGCACCTGCCGCCGGACTTAAGCGGCGCGCCGGTACGGGTGGCCAGGCCCTGCGTCAACGAACCCGTGACCCTGGAGGAAAACGAGCGTCGGCACGTGGCCTGGGTCCTCGGCCACTGCGGCGGAAACCGCTCCAAGGCGGCCACGGTGCTGGGCATCGACCGGGCCTCCCTGTGGCGCAAGATCAAGAAATACGGATTGGCCTGACCGGGCCGTTTCCGAAGCGCCGCGCCATGTGCGCCGATTTTCCGGATATTGACCGGCCGTTCCGCCGACGGTATGAGATGCGGAGTGAACCGGCAAAGACGCCCTTCGCCGGGAGGATCGACCCACCGTCAAGCTGGAGTGACACCATGCGTCGGCTTTTGACCTCGGCGGCCCTGGCCCTGCCTCTTTTCACCCTCGGATGCGCCGGGACCGCGCCGGACTACGACACCCGCTTGGCCATGGAACGCGATTTCCTCGATTGTCAGAGCAAGTCCTACGTCACAACCGCGACCTACACCGACCCGGACGTGGCCGACGAGGCCCGGCAGTTCATCATCGACGAGTGCATGCGCCACAAAGGATACGACGTGGATGACTAATCCGGGCAAGACCGTTTCCGAAAGCCGGGTGATCATGCCCCAGCGCATGCTCCCCCAGGACGCCAATCCGGCCGGCAACGTCCACGGCGGCGTGATCCTCAAGATGATCGACACCGCCGGCAGCATCGCGGCCATGCGCCACTGCCGCACCAGCGTGGTCACCGCCTCCATTGACCGCATGGATTTCCTCAAGCCGGCGTTCATCGGCGAGGTGATCATCATCAAGGCCAGCATCAACTACGCCGGCCGCACCTCCATGGAGGTCGGGGTCCGGGTGGAGGCCGAGGACCTGATCACCGGCGAGATACGCCACACCGGGTCCTGCTACCTGACCTACGTGGCCCTGGACAGGGACCGCCATCCCACCCTGGTGCCCCCCTTGATCCTGGAGACCGAGGCGGACTGCCGCCGCAACCGCGAGGCCAAGGCCCGCCGCGAAAGCAGGCTGGCCGAGAGAAACCGGGAGCGCGCCTCCCAAAGCGACCCCACCGCCTGCTAAAGGAACCCCATGGCCGCCACCATCGACGACATCACCATCAATTACGAGGAAGACGGCCTGCTCAAGGTCAAGGAACTGGACAAGGTGGTGCTCTCGAAAGGGGCCTGGACCACCATCATCTTCCGGTTCACCCAGTGGGACAACAAGCTCGGCGGCTACGGCCCGGACCGCTACGTCATCCGCCGCTACAAGAAGCAGAACGACGAATACCGCTCCCAGTCCAAATTCGCCATCTCCAGCCGGGACCAGGCCAGAAAGATCATCGCCGCCCTGCAGCAGTGGATCGACCTGCCGGAGTGACCCCGTGTCCGGCCAGCCAGCCATACCGGAGCCCGCCGACCCGGCCGCCTCGCCCGCTTCCGCCGGCCCCGTGGTCACGGTCAGGTGCCTGGCCTCCCTGGCCAAATACCGGCCGCAAACCGCCGCCGTCCCCCTGACCGGCGCCGCCCCCCGGGTGGCCGGACTCATGGCCGCCCTGAACCTGCCCCCCGAAGCGGTGACCACCATCCTGGTCAACGCCGCGCCGGCCGACCCTGAAACGTCCCTGGCCCACGGCGACGCCGTGACCTTCCTGCCCACCCTCACCGGCGGCTGACATGAACCCTGACGCGGCCATCGCCTCCCGGGCCGTGGACGCGGCCCTGCCCGACGGCGCGCCCGTCCGGGTCCTTCACGGCCGCGACGCGGCGGACATCGCCCGACAACAGGGCCTGCCGCTTGGCGAGGTGGAGCGCGCGGCCCTTGCCCTGGGGATCGTTCCGGCCCGGTATCTGCGCAACCTCACCGCCTATTCCCCAGCCGAGCAGGCCCGCCTTGCCCGCTCGACGGCGGCCCTGGTGGGCCTCGGCGGCCTTGGCGGGACCGTGCTCGAGATACTGGCCCGTACGGGCGTGGGCACGATCGTCGCGGCCGATGGCGACGTGTTCGAGGAATCGAACCTGAACCGCCAGCTTTTGTCCGAAACCGCCCGCCTCGGCCGCCCCAAGGCCGAGGCCGCCCTGGCCCGGGCCGCGGCCGTCAATCCCGCGGTCGCGATCACGGCCCGGCGGGTCTTTCTCGACGAGGCGGGCATGATTGAGCTCATGGGCGGGGCGCAGGTGGCCGTGGACGCCCTGGGGGGACTGGCCGACCGGCCGGCCCTGGCCCGGGCGGCCGCGACGCGGGGCATCCCCCTGGTCACGGCGGCCGTGGCCGGGGACACGGGGTATGTGGCCACGGTCCTGCCGGGCGGGCCATCGATGTGGGAGGTGTTGGGATCAGGCGGCGCGGGGGGCGAAGCGCCGGCCGAGGACGTCCTGGGCTGTCAGGCCGCGCCGGTCACGGTCCTGGCCGGGATGCTGGCCGCCGAGGCGCTGCGCATCCTGGCGGGCAGGCCGCCGCGTCTGGCCGGCAGGCTCCTTCTGGTCGATCTGTCGGACATGACCTTCGAGACCGTGTCGCTTCGGTAGAGAGCGGCCCTTCCTAGGGATGCGGACACGGCCAGGGCGTTACAGCCGAAGCTGTTCCGGCGCGATACCGAAGGCCCCGGCCAACCGGACCGGCGTGGCGCAGGCCGCCCTTGCGGCGCTCCATCTGGGCGTAGGCCGACTGGGAGACATGCAGGCGCGCGGCGGCCTCGGCCTGGGTCAGGCCCAGGTGTTCGCGCCAGGCCCGCACGATGCCTTGTCCTCGACCACGGCCAGGGCCACGACCTCGTGCGGCAGGGTCACGTCCTCGTCCGGGCGTTCCCCGGAGGCCATGTGCTGCTCGGAGGGGACCAGGACATAAAGGGAAGTCCCGTCCGGGCCGTTGATGACCTGATACCTAGTAGGTTCGCTCATCGCGCTTTTTCACCTCCTCGACCCGGACCACCACCGGTTCCCCACCCGTGTTCACGGTGAAAATCACCTTGTAGCGGCCGACCCGCAGACGGTAGTCGTCGCGGCCGGAAAGGGCCTTGACGTTGCGGCAGGCTGGCCATGCGGCCAGCCCCCTGCCGACCACGGTCAACCAGGAATCCCGGCCCTGTGCGTGTTGTCGATCCGGCCCCCTGGCCCGACCGGCAAGCTCCTTCTGGCGGACCTGTTGGATATGAGTTTTGAGTCGGCATCTTTTTCGTGAAACGGCTGGAGGCAGCACTGTCAGGTGAATACTATCACTGTACAGATCGCCACTATAAAGCCAAGCAGGACAGATTAATGCTTTTCGAGAGTGTCATATGTTAGCCTTCTGTTGTGTCCGCCTTGTGAATACTAACGCCATTTTTATTTATTTTTTTGCTTTTAATTGATATAATAATCAAAGTAAATATACTTGTTTGCCAATTTTTTCTTGATTCCTGCGTGCTGGTTGGGTAGGAAAAAAATATAGTTTTTTGACTCCTGGGGAGGGCGACGCCGAAAAGGGTTTGGCCTGCCGGCGTTCTTCGGGCCAGTCAATTCCTGAGGGTGACTCCTTGGTTTGAGTTGTTTCCGACCATTCGAGCGTACGCTCCCGGCGTCATTCTGCCGGGACTCGAGTGCGGGCGCACCTCGTTGTAGGGCTTGCGGAAGGCGTGGGAAGCGAGGTTTGGAGAACGATTCACTGAAAAACAATGATTCCGCGGAGAGGAATATTGTATGAATTTTAAATTAAAATTTGTTGTTTTTATATGTGCAATGATTTCCAGTTTTGGAATGAGTTGTTCAGATAGTAGTCTGAGTGATTCTGATTTATCGTCAATACATGATGGATTTCGCGGAATAAAGTGGGGGGATAATTTTCTCGATATATCAAAAAAATTTGTTCTTAACCGTACAGATTTTGGCGGAAATGATCGTGAGCCTGGATACAAAATCCTTAGCGGGATGCCATTGATATTTGAAGATGTACCAGTGGTCATATATTTTCAATTTGTAAAAAATAAACTGAATTTGGTGCATATATATGGAGACAAGAACAATAAAGATAAATTAATATCTACGTTTTATAGCTTATATGGAAATCCAAAAATTTATCCTTCAAGAGGGACCGCTATTTGGCAAGATATGATTTGTTCAATAACGTTACAGGAAAATCTCGCTGATGGCGGCTGCCTATTCTCACTATTAAATAATGATAATTATATGAAATTAACAGGGAGAATGATGCGCTACTATTAACGCGAGGTAGTTTTTTTACCTTTCATAAAATTTATAAGGGATTAAACTATGTCCAGAGGAATGTTGACGTGCTGGATTTATGTTCGGAGTAATCTGCAATTGGAAATCAGCCGGAGAATCTTGGCGGGGAATGGGGAAACTACAGACATTGATACTGTTACAGTTGATTTGATCAGAGAATTTCGTAATACTTATCCCGAAGAGCTTCAAAATGATCCATTCTCAACGGTCTCGGATTTACTTGATACCTGTAGCCCGCCTGGGACTTCTATAGCACATAAAGCTGTCAGTGCGGCATTAAAATTGTTGTGGCAGGTACCCGTTGGCGATTTGTTTGTGTCTCCGAATTTCCAAAAAGCCTATAATGATGCTTTGAACTCTTTTTCCCCCGGCGATCCCCTCATTTTCGACCTCAACGGCGACGGCGTCAACACCGTCTCCTTAAACGACTCCAAAGCCTTCTTCGACATCGACGGCGACGGTTTCGCCGAGCATACGGAATGGGCATCCGGCAATGACGGCATGTTGACCGTTGATGCTAATCAAAATGGCCTGATCGACGATGTCTCCGAACTCTTCGGCGACGATACGGCGGCAAACGGCATCGCCAAGCTCAAATACTTGCGGCAGGTTGTTGACCAAAGGCAAGCTGAAATGTTGTGCACTGCCGCCTAAAGGCTTCCCCGCCGGAGGCGGCACTGTCAGGTGATAACCACCTCAGCACAACCTATCTCACCTCCCCCCGATATACCCCTTAAGCCTCCGCAGCCCCTCTCCGATATTCTCCAGCGAATTGGCGTAGGAAAACCGCAAATGCCCCTCGCCGCCCGGGCCGAAGTCGATCCCCGGCGTGACCCCAAGATGCGCCTTGTCCAAAATGTCATGCGCCAGGGCCAGCGAATCCGTGCCCAGGTGCGCCGCGTTCACCAGCACGTAAAACGCCCCCGTGGGCTCCACCCGGATCGTAAACCCAAGCTCCCGCAGGCCCTTGATCAGAAACCTGCGCCGCTGATCATACGTCCGGCGCATGCGCTCGATGTCCGGCCCGGCCTCGGTCAGGGCCGCGATCCCGGCCCACTGGGCCACGGACGAGGCGCAGATGAAAAAATTCTGCTGCAGCTTCTGCAGGGTCGGCAGGTACTTTTCCGGAGCGATCAGATACCCGAGGCGGAACCCGGTCATGGCGTAGAGCTTGGAAAAGCCGTTTAAGACAAAGCAGTTGTCCGTGAACTCCAAAGCGCTGTGGGCTTTTCCCTCGTAGACCAGGCCGTGGTAGATCTCGTCGGAGATGATCGCCGGCCCCCGCTCCCCGATCTCGCAGATGCGCCGCAGGGCCTCGGCACCGAGCACGGTTCCGGCCGGGTTGGACGGCGAATTGACCAGGATGGCCCGGGTCTTGTCGTCGATGCGCGCCGCCAGCTTGTCCGGGTTGAACTGGAACCCGTCCTCCTCGTCCACCCGCATGTAGGCGGGATTTGCGCCGGTGAAGCGGATGAAGTTCGGATAGCAGGCATAGCCCGGGTCCGAGAGCAGGATGTCGTCGCCCGGCCGGGCGAACGCCGCGAAAAGAAGAAACAGGGCCGCCGAGGTGCCGCCGGTGACCACGATGTTTTGCGGCTTCACGGTCACGCCGTATTCCGCGGCGTAATGGCGGCAGATGGCTTCGCGCAGTTCGATCAGCCCCAGGCTGTGGCTGTAGTGGGTCTTGCCCTCGCGGATGGCCCGGCAGGCGGCCTCCTTGACGCAGTCCGGGGTGTCGAAGTCGGGTTCACCGATCTCCAGGTGGATGATGTGATGCCCCTGGCACTCCAGGCTCTGGGCCTTCTCCAGGATGTCCATGACCAGAAACGAGGTGATGTCCTTGCAGGCGGGATTCATTCGGTGCGGCCACTTTCCGTTTGGTTGGGGGATGAGGGGGACTCCGGGCGCGTCCCGGAGGGATGGGCGTAACGGTCGTTTAGGGCCTGCACCAGGGATTCGGCCCCGGCGATGGCCTCCCGGATGCGCCGGCGGGCGCCTTTGCCCCAGCCGGCCGGCTCCGGCAAAAAGATGCTGCGCCACCAGACCGTGTTCCGGTCCAGGGCACCTTCCAGGGCCTCGCGTTCGGCCCCGGGCGGCGTCTCCCGGGAAAGGGCCCGGCGCACGCGCCCTTCGGCCAGGCCCCGGGCCTTGGCGTGGGCGAACCCGGCCCCGGCCGCGACCAGGATCACGAAGGGGATGAAGCGCCACGAGGCCTCGAATATCCAGGACAGCCACCCGGGCAAAACCTGTCCCTCGGCCGGAAGCCCGGCCAGGAGGTACGCCCCCAGGCACACGGCCAGGGCCAGCCCGAAAAACAGGGCGTCGAAACGGAGCGTGGCGCGCCGCCACCGGGCGCGCAGATCCCGGATGCGCGGCACGAACCCGTCCTCGATCTCCCGGGCCATCTTTTCCAGCGTGCCCACGATCCGATACGAGCGCTCCACCCGGACCTGGGCCATGCGGCCGTGGATCTCGGCCAGATCCTTGTCCCTTTTGCCCTCGAAGCGGCGGCGCAGGGCCTCGTCGGCGATGGGCAGGGCGGCCTCGGGGCTGTAGATGCGGTAGAACTTCCCGGCCGTGAGCCCGTGCTGGGCCAGGGCCCGCTGCCAGGCCCCGACCACCTCCTCGGGATTGTCCTCCCGGGCGGTCACGTCCATGCGGTTTAGGATGTACAGGAACTTGCTCGAATCCGTGCGGTTCACGGTCCCGGCCACCAGATGGTGCAGGGTGTCGCGCATGGCCCCGGGTTCGGGGCGGTTGGCGTCGAAAAGGACCAGCACCAGATCGGAAAGATCCATGATGTAGTCGGTGATGCGTAGCGTGGCCGTGCGCTGGGCGTCGGCGTCGAATCCCGGGGAGTCGATGAGGATCAGCCCCTTGACCCGCTCGCTGGGGCAGGTCTTGAGCTTGAGGTAGGCGTCGATGCGCCCGCCCTGCCCGGCCTCCACCTTCTCCAGTTCCTGGCTCATCTTGTAGAAGGGGAAGCGCAGGTCCGCGTCCAGGGCCACGCCCGGCAGGACCCGGGCCTCGGATTCGCCGGTGAAGCAGATGACCGTGAAGGTGTCGTCCACGGCATGGGTGCCGGTCTGTTGCAGGGGCTGGCCCAGATAGGTGTTGATGAAGGTGGATTTGCCCGCGGAAAAGGGGCCCAGCACGGCGATGAGCGGCCACCAGGCGATGCGCTGGGCGAACGAGCCGCCCCTTTGCAGGATGCCGAGTCCCCGGCCCACCCGGTCGAGTTTGCCGAAGGCGGCCACGGCGTCCACCAGAAGGGGATTTTCCCGGCGCAGCTGCTCTTTGAGGCTTGAAAGGTCCATGCCGTCTCCGTGGTTTGAAGTGGACTACCGCATCCCCGGACAAAAATCGAGCCGCGCCCTTCCGGGGATATAAGCGGGAACATCTTGTCTTCAGGCCATGCGTGGGATACTTTTTGAATATGAGGGAAAAACGTCCCCGGACTCTCCCCCCGCGCGACCCCGGGAGCAGATACGTCCTGACGATCCCGGCCCTCTACCTGCTGGCGGCCGGGGCCTGGATCCTGTTCTCGGACATGGCCGTCG
>JBMONM010000142.1:0-9356 GCA_049324675.1 Thermodesulfobacteriota bacterium | reverse complement strand
TTTCATTTTCACCGCGATTCGGATAGGGGAAACCATGCGCATTTCCGTAAAATGCTTCGCCACGCTGGCGAAACATACGCCTCCGGGCGCGGACCGGTTCGAGATCGCGGACGGGGCCACGGTGGCCGGCCTTGTCGCCGCGCTGGGCATCGCGTCCTCCGAGGTGAAGATCGTCTTCCTCGACGGGGTCGCGGCCGCGCCGGACGCGGCCTTGCGCGACGGTTGCCGGGTGGGCATCTTTCCCGCCGTGGGCGGAGGGTAAAACGTTTTTATCTGGATTCCCATCTTGACATGCACCAATTTCTGATGCATTAATCCCTTATGACGTGGCGCGTGGTATTTTCGCGACGGGCGGCAAAACAGAAGCCTGATCTCCCACGAAAGGTTGTTCTGTCTCTTGAAGCGTTGGTGCTGCAGCTTCGCTTCGAGGGACCTGTTCGTGGCGATTGGCCTCATTATTCCAAGCTTGGGAAGGATCGCCACCACTGCCACATCAAAAAAGGCCGTCCGACATACGTCGCCGTGTGGGAGGAAGTGTCCGGTCACATCAAGCTTGTGGAGATTGTTTATGTTGGAACGCACGAAGACGCCCCCTACTGACACTGTTGTGCTGCGCTTCAGTGGCCCGGCTTCCCTGCGTGACAAGGCCGTGGCCGCCCTGCGCGAGTTCGGCTTTGAAAATGAGGATGACACGATAGGCTGGGAGCGGGTGTTCCCGGAACATGCGCCGGGACGGGTGCTTCAGGGCTTCCGGCACCGCGACGGTCTGACCCAGGCGACCCTGGCCGACCGGGCGGGCATCCCGCGCCGCCACGTCTCGGACATGGAGAACGGCCGCCGCCCCATCGGCAAGGAGACGGCCAAGCGCCTGGCCGGGGTGTTTAGCGTGGATTACCGGGTGTTTCTATAGCCGTTCGTTAGAACTCAAGGGGAATTCGTGGAAACTCAATCCGCCCCGCAAAAACCGCAACCCATCGTTACAGCCGTAAATCTGCTTTGGGCATCTTTGGCAGTCGGTTTGGTGAAGATGCTTATGGATTTTTCAAACTTCAGTGCTGTGGCACCAGCAGTGCTCACAAGTTTCGTCTTGATCTTTACGCTTTCCTTGATTGGCTTTCTAATTATCAAAATTTCTGCTGGGAGAAACTGGGCTCGCATAACGTTCCTCGTTTTGTTCATTATTGGAGTATTGCCAACTCTGCCCATCGTACTGGGTGAGTTCTCTCGGTCGGCTGTTGTTGGGGCACTTTCAGTGGCTCAAATTTGCCTTCAGGTTTATGCGCTTATCTTGCTGTTTACTCTGCCGGGTAGCAGTTGGTTCCGCAAGGTTGTACCCGATTAAGTTCTAAACTCACGGTCAAGAAGGACGTTCCGCCTCCGGCCCCTCAATACCTGGCCTGCCCGGCCAGCCACTCCATATATCCGGCCAGCCCCATCTCCCGCATCCTGCGGTTGTTCGCCAGCCACCTCGCATGCAGCATCTCGGAAAACCCGGTGCGGTCGCAGGGGAACTCCCCACACTCGAAGCAGAAATCCACGCCGCGCGTAGTGACGCACTTCTGCACGGCGCAGTCCCCCAGAAGACACCGCCCCGAACGGCACCCGCCGCAGTCGGCCCCGGCGAACCGTTTCGCCACCGCCTCAAAGGCCCCGTAATTCTCGAACACCGGGTCCAGGCGGGCGAAAAACGCCGCCCTGGACCCGAAATTCCCCAATTCCGCCAGAAGCTCCCGGGAAAGCCCGCTTATGGGACTTTGCGGATGGCTCAGGCACCGGCCGCAATCCAGGCCGCAGGCGGCCACCCGGGCTACGATGGCCGCGCGGTCGACTGGAAAATCCTTCCGGTCCGCCACCCTACACCCCCATGATATTGTAACCCGAATCCACGAACACCACGTCCCCCGTGGTCCCGGACGACAGGTCCGAGGCCAGGTACAACGCGCACCTGCCCACATCCTCGATGGTGATGTTGCGCTTCAGGGGCGACTTCTCCTCGATGCGCTCCAGGATGGTCTTGAATCCGCTGATGGCCGAGGCGGCCATGGTCTTGACCGGGCCGGCCGAGATGGCGTTGACCCGAACGCCCCGCGCCCCCAGATCCACGGCCAGATAGCGCACGCTGGCCTCAAGCGCCGACTTGGCCACGCCCATGGCGTTGTAGTTGGCCACCACCTTGCCCGCGCCGTAGTAGCTTAGGGTGATGACCGAGGCCCCGGGCGAGAACTGGTCCTCGAAGGCCCGGCACAGGGCCACCAGGGAATAGGCCGAGACGTCCAGGGCAATGGAGAAGCCCTCCCGGCTGGTGTCGATGAACCGGCCGGCGAGGTCCTCGCGCCGGGCAAAGGCGATGGAGTGGACCAGGATGTCCACCGTCCCCCATTTCTCCTTGGCGAACGCGGCGGCCCGGGCGATCTCCTCATCGCTGGACACGTTGCAGGGCATGACGAAATCCGCCCCCAACTCCTCCGCGATGGGCGTGATGCGTTTCAGGATCGGCTCGGCCGCGTAGCTCAGGCCCAGGCTGGCGCCGTGCTCCACAAAGCACTTGGCGATGCCGTAGGCGATGCTGCGTTCGTTGACCACGCCGAAGACCAGGGCCTTTTTCCCGTCAAGAAGCTTCATGACACCTCCCGCCGCATACGCGGCCGATGATTCACAGGCGCGTGAGCACGCCCGAAAAAAGCGCATCCACGGCCCCGTCGATACGGGCCATATCCGCCGGATCGTTGGGGTCGAGTCCTCCGAAATGGCCGCCCAGGCGCGCCCGGACGGCGAAATACAGCATGGCCGCGCCCATGACCGCCACCACGGCGGTCAGCCCGGCATGGTCCGGGACATCTCCGGTCAGCCGCTCGAAACACTCCAGGGCCACCCGCACCCTGGCCTGTTCCAGCATCCGGGTCACGGCCGTGCGCTCGGTCATCTCGAAGGCCATGATGTCCAGGGTGCGCGGCCGGCGGACCAGGGCCCGCAACATGGCCTTGTGAAAGGCCGCCAGTTGGGCCTCGGGCGACGATCCGGCCCCGGCCATGGCCGGCCGCAATTCCTCGGCCGTGGGCCAGAACGACGGCGACCGGGCGAATGCGGCCACCAGTTCCGGCAGTCCGCCAAAATGCCTGGAGACCACCCGCCTGTCCACCCCGGCCTCCAGGGCCACCTTGCCCAGCCCGAATCCTCGAAACCCGTCCCTGGCCAGCACCCGGCCCACCGCATCCACCAGCCGTTCCCGGGTGCTTTCCGTCCGACCGATGGGGATCACCTTTTTCCCGATCACGAAACCTCCGTCCCCCGTGCCCGAAACCCGCCCCAACGCTTGCTTGTCATCCCCGCAGGAATCGTATAGCAAACGGTGGCTTCAGATCATGACATTTCAGTGAGGACTTCATGCGGCACTTCAAGCACCTGGACGCCATCACCGCCCTTTTCGTCAGCGTCCTTTTGATCTCCAACGTGGCCTCGTCCAAGATTCTGGACCTCGGGCCCTTCACCTTCGACGGCGGCACCATCCTCTTTCCCCTAAGCTACATCTTCGGCGACATCCTGACCGAAGTCTACGGCTATTCCCGCTCCCGCCGGGTCATCTGGATGGGATTCGCGGCCTCCCTGCTCATGTCCACGGTGTTCATGGTCGTGGGCGCGCTGCCCCCGGCCGCGGACTGGCCCCACCAGGAGGCCTACAACGCCATCCTGGGGCTCACGCCGCGCATCGTCCTGGCCAGCCTGACCGCCTATTTCTGCGGCGAGTTCGTCAATTCCTTCGTCCTGGCCAAAATGAAGATCGCCACCGGCGGCCGCTTCCTGTGGACCCGGACCATCGGCTCCACCCTGGTGGGCCAGCTCGTGGACACCGTGATCTTCGTGGCCGTGGCCTTCGCCGGGATCATGCCCCTGGGTCTTCTTTCCACGGTCATCGTCTCCAACTTCATCTTCAAGACCCTGGTGGAGATCGTCTTCACCCCGGCCACCTACGCCGTGGTGGGCTTTCTCAAGCGTTCCGAGGACGAAGACTACTACGACCGCCATACGGACTTCAATCCCTTCCGGATAGGCGCGTAACCGGCCAGGAAGACAACGGATCGGTTCTCCGCTCCGCATGCCCCGGCCCACCGGGCCGGCTTCGTTACAAAGGTTCATCCATGCCCAGCGCCTCCGTCTCCTCCATCCACCGTCTGGTGTGGACCGCGCTTCTGGCCGCGCTCACGGCCGTGGGC
Organism: Thermodesulfobacteriota bacterium; assembly: GCA_049324675.1. Lineage (GTDB taxonomy): Bacteria > Desulfobacterota > Desulfovibrionia > Desulfovibrionales > Desulfovibrionaceae > Desulfolutivibrio. Next base: position 5,145 of record JBMONM010000142.1, on the reverse strand, counting down.
GCGCACATCCAGTTTCCCATAGGCCCGGTGCCCTTCTCCCTGCAGACCTTCTTCATCATGCTCTGCGGCCTGATCCTCGGGCCCGTGCGCGGCCCCGTGGCCGTCCTTCTGTACATCGCCGCCGGGCTCCTCGGCCTGCCGGTCTTCTCCAAGGGCTCGTCCGGTTTCGCCCACCTCTTGGGCCCAACCGGCGGATTCCTGCTGGGCTTCGTGTTCCAGGCCGCGGTCTACGGACTGGCCCCGCGCCGCCCAGAGGGCGCAATCCCCGGCGAACTGCCCTGGCTTCGGGGCATCGGATTCGGCCTGCTCGGCACCCTGGTCCTTTTCACCCCCGGCGTCCTGCGCCTGGCCGCGGTCATGAACACCGACCTGGGCAAGGCGGTCATGGTCGGCTTCGTGCCGTTTATTCCCTCGGACCTGATCAAGATGACCCTGGCCATCGCCTGCTACCGACACCTGCGCCAAAAAAGGCTGCTCCCGGCGTGATCGCGTTCACCGATCTCGCCTTCGCCCACGAAAAAAACCGCCCCGTGCTTCGCGGCGCAACCGGCCGCGTCCCCCAGGGCTCGACCACCATCCTGGCCGGCAAAAACGGCGAGGGCAAATCCACCCTGCTGTGCCTTCTGTCCGGCATCCTGACCCCGGACGCCGGAGACCTCCGCGTCGGCGAACTGCGCTCCCCCGGGCAGGAGGACCGCATCCGCCGCGCCGTGCGCCTGATCCTCCAGGACCCGGACATGCAGATCCTCGGGGCCACCGTCTCCGAAGACCTGACGCTTTCCGGCGACCCCCGCGACCCGCGCTTCCGGGCCGTGGCCGAAAACGCCGCCGCACGCCTCGGCCTCACCCCGCAGTGGGACGCCCCGGTGCATACCCTGTCCTTCGGCCAGCGCCGCAAACTCTGCCTGGCCGCCGCCCTGGTCCACCCGCCGGACGAGCCGCCGCCCCGCATCCTGCTTCTCGACGAGCCCCTAAGCAACCTCGACTATCCCGCCGTCCTGGAAATGCGCCGCATCCTGCGGGCCAACACAGCCGCCGGACTCACCCAGATCATGGCCGCCCACGACCTCGACCCCCTGGCCGACCTGGCCGACCACGTCCTGGTCCTGCACCACGGCCGCATCGCCCTCGAAGGACCGCCCGCCGACGTTCTGCCCGGGATACGCCCCTACGGCGTCCGCCCGCCGTATGCGAGATGGGAAGAGGAAGATGAAAAAGAATGAACCGAGAGAGGGGACACCATCGGAACGCGCAAACACGGCCGGACCGATTCTTTCAAAAAGCATCTTGTCACCCTCCCGCGACTCGACGTATCTTGCCGCCAAGACAAAAAAACCTCTGCTTTTGCCGATAGGCCTCGAACCTCCGAGGGAATCATGAATCAGGCCCTTTCTTTTCTCATCGCGGCGATCCTGTCCCTGGCCGTCTCGTTTCTGGCCGTCCTGGCGGCAACGGCTCTGAGCCTCGACCTCTCCCCGCTTGCAGCCGCCGCCATGGCGGCGATCCTCGCGGCGGGCTGCTGCGCCCTGGCGGCATGGCGCGTCGGCGCGCGGGATATTTCCGCCGTCCGGGCCGCCGTGGACGCGGCCGCCCACGGGCGCTCCCCGCAAACCGGCGGCACGCCGGGCCTGGAGGCCAGAAACCTGGTCCAGGCCGTCGCGGCCCTCGGCCTGGAGATCAAAAAACACAAGGGGTTGGCCAAGGGCATCCTGGACGGGCTGCCCATGCCCTATCTCATGGTCGATGCGGACGAACGCTGTCTGGCCACCAACGAGGAATGCCTGCGCATGCTTGAAATCGAAGGCAGGCCCGAGACGCAGTTCGGCAAGACCCTGGCCGAAATCTTTTACAACGACCCAACCCGGAAAACCGCCGTGGGACGATCCATCCGGGAAGGCACGGTCTTCCGGGACCTGGAGGTGGCCATCACCGGCCACAAAGGCGGCACGCGCCACGTGCTGGCCAACGTCTTCCCCCTGCGCGACCTGGACGGGACCTGTATCGGCGGGTTGTGCCTGTACCTGGACATGACCGTCCTCAAGGAAAAAGAGGCCCGCATTCAGTCGCAAAACGACACCATGCTGTCCGTAGTGGACCGGCTCAAGGCCGTGGTGGACAACATCCACTCCGCCTCGACGGCCATCGCCGCCCGCATCGAGCAATCCGCCGAGGGGGCGCGCGTCCAGTCGGAACGCGTCGGCGAGACCGTCTCGGCCATGGGGGACATGAACGAGACGGTGAAAAACGTCGCCCGAAACGCCGCCCTGTCCTCCGAGACCGCCGATGGTGCCCGGGGAAAGGCCCTGGTCGGGGCCGAGGTGGTGGACAAGGCCGTCAAGGGCATCGGCCTTGTTCGCAGCCAGACCCTGGAACTCAAAAGCGGCATGTCCGTCCTGGGCGAGCAGGCCCGGGGAATCGGGCGGATACTGGGAGTCATCAACGACATCGCCGACCAGACGAACCTGTTGGCCCTGAATGCGGCCATCGAGGCCGCCCGCGCCGGGGAAGCGGGGCGCGGCTTCGCCGTGGTGGCCGACGAGGTCCGCAAACTGGCCGAAAAAACCATGGTGGCCACCACGGAGGTGGCCCAGGCCGTCACCGACATCCAGCAGGGGACCGCCGACAACATCGAGGGGGTGGACCGGGCGGCCGGATCCATCGAAGAGGCCACCAGGCTTGCGGCCGAGTCGGGAGAGGCCCTGGCCGGCATCGTGTCCCTGGTGGAGCACGTCTCCGGCCAGGTCCGCAGCATCGCCCAGGCCTCGGAGGAGCAGGGCGCGGCGGGGGCCAAGATCAACGCCGCCATTGAAACCGTCAGCGCCATCTCCGCCGACACCCTCGAATCCATGAACCACGCCGCCGCCGCCGTGACGGAACTGGCCGGACAGAGCAAAATCCTGGACGCCCTGATCAGGGAGCTCTCCGACGGGACAAAGGCCGCCGCCCGGCCGCGCTGACGGGGAGGGGCCCGTCGCGGCCCTGGCCCGGTTCCCGGGGAAGACCGTCCACCGGGGAAGGCTCACGCCTTCCCCGGCCACTCACATCCAGGCCAGAAGGATCACCTGCACCGCGCGCGGGCCGTGCGCGCCCTTGACGTACACGAATTCGATGTCCCCGGTGCTGCTGGCTCCGGTCACGGCGTGCAGGGCCGAGGGCAGGGGCCGGGAAAGAGCGCGCAGAAAGGTCCCGAGGTCGGAAACAAGAAGGCCCTGGGGAACAAGAGCCAGGTGCGCCGGCGGCACGATGGACACCGACCGGGGCATCCCCGGACCGCTGCGGACGACGACCGTCCCGGTCGCGGCCAGCGCGGCGAACGCCCCGGTGACGCCCAGGTCCGCCCCGGCGACGGCCGGACACGGCCTCTCCCCGCCCGGCGCGACCACACGGACCCCCGCGCCGCCAAGCACGCCCCACACGTCAAGCCCCAGGGAGTCGAGAAAAACCGCGTTGTCCCAGGCCGCCGCCGTGGTCACGCCATGGGTCCGGACAAACCTCCCGAGGGCCTCGGCCGCCTCCCTCGGCGTCGCCGCCAGGTCATGGCCCACCCCGGCCGCGTCAAGCCCGGACAGAAACGCGGACACCAGCGCCTCAGGATCAGGCGTGGCCGCGCCCCGGTCCCGCACCCCCCGCGCCGGGGCCTGCGGCGCGTCCGCCAGGGCCGCATCGAGCCTGGCCAGCATGTCCTCGCGCGCGTTTTTCATCCCCTGCCCCCCCGTCGCAACTCCCGGGCCAGTGCCCCGGCCCGCCTCCAAAACGGCGTCCTGAGCCTGGGCAGGGTCCGTTTGCGCGCGAATCCCGAAAGCCCCGGCAGCCGCGCCGCCAGCCGCAAACCCGGATCGAGCGTCCGCACCCCGGCCGCCATTGCCCGGTACAGCGCGGGCCGCGCCTGCGCGGCGGCCATGGCCCCGGCCGCCAGGCTCTCCCCGAAACCGGCCAACCCCATCTCCTCCACCGCCCGCCGCCGCAATTCCAGAATCAACCCCGGATGGTCGATGCCCGCCGGGCAGACCTCCCGACACGCCCCGCACCCCGTGCACGCCTGGGCCAGGGCGAAGCTCTCCCTGGACGGCTGAAGAAGCGGCGTCAGGATCGCCCCCATCGGTCCCGGATAGACCCCGCCGTAGGCATGCCCGCCGATGATCCGGTACACCGGACACACGTTCAGGCAGGCCCCGCAACGCACGCACAAAAGCATCTCGCGCATCACCGGATCGGCCAGGATGCGGCTCCTGCCGTTATCCAAGAGCACCAGATGGAATTCCCCTGCCCCGTCCGCCTCGCCCTCGCGCCTGGGGCCGGTGAACACCGACAGATAGGCCGGGATGCGTTGCCCTGTGGCGCTTCGCGGCAACAGATCGAGCACGTCCCCGGCGTCCTCCAGGGTCTCCACCACCTTCTCGATGCTCATGACCGCCACGTGCACCGGCGGACACGTGGTGGAGAACCGGATGTTGCCCTCGTTTTCGACGACCACCACGCTGCCCGTCTCGGCCACGGCCAGATTCGCGCCGGTAACCCCCATGTCCGCGGCCAGAAATTTCTCCCGCAACACCTCCCTGGCAATTCCCGCCAGCCCCGGGGCATCCCCGGCCGTGCGGCCCAGTTTCTCCCGAAACAACTCGGCCACCTCCTGCCGCGACTTGTGCAGGGCCGGCGAAATGATGTGAGAAGGCCCCTCTCCGGCCAATTGGATAATATACTCCCCCAGGTCCGTCTCCACGGACTCGATCCCGGCCGCCGCGAACGCCGCGTTGAGCCCGATCTCCTCGCCGATCATGGACTTGCCCTTGACCACCAGCCGCGCCCCGCGCTGCCGGGCGATGCCGACCACGATCCTGCGGGCCTGCTCCGCGTCCATGGCGAAATGGACCACCCCGCCGGCCGCCGTGACCGTCTCCTCCAGCCGGCGCACCAGTTCCGACAACCGCAGCACAGCCCGCAACCGCGCCGCTCGCAGCCGCTCCCGCAAGGCCGCAAAGTCCCCGGCATCCGGAAAGGCCCGCTCCCGCAGGCCCCGCAACACCGAGGCGGCGCGGCGCATGACCTCCCGCAGCCGCTCGTCGCCCGCCGCGTCCTCGGCCGATTTCTGGAACGTGTTCATGTCATCTCCTTAAAGTGCATCGGGGCTGCCGCCCCGAACCCCGC
>JBMONM010000141.1:0-9384 GCA_049324675.1 Thermodesulfobacteriota bacterium | reverse complement strand
AGGGAAGGCGGCCGCACGGGCATGGAGGAGTCCGCTCGTTACCCCGAGATCGAGCGGGCAATGCCCCGTACCGGAGCGAACGCCTTGGCCAGGAACTGCTGGCGCGTGAGCGGCGAAGGCGCCTCGGCCGTGGCATTTTTCCAATACTTCTTGGGATCGTCGGCCACCAGGTAGATCACGGCCACGTCCTTGGGGTTTAAGAGCTGGGCCTTGGGCGAGGTCTTTTTGACCTCGGCCAGCCTGGATTGCCCGAGCTTTTGCATCTCGTCGCGTTCCCCGAAGTTCATGGCCCCCATGGCGCAGCTTTTCACGCACATGGGCAGCATGTTGGCCTTGACCCGGTCGATGCACATGTCGCATTTGACCAGGACCTTGGTGTCCGGATTCTGGCGCGGGATGTCGTAGGGGCAGGCTCCCCGGATGACGTCGAAGTCTTCCTTGGCGGTTTTGTCCGTGTAGATCACGGCCCCGGTCTCGGGGTCCTGGATGATGGCCTCGGGGTCAGCGGCGGCCATCTTGCACGGCGCGTCCAGGCAGTGGCGGCACTGGTCCGGGAAGAAATACCAGGACACCACGCCGTTTTCCAAGTGTTCGCTGAAGCGCACCAGCTTGTAGTTGAAGGGGGTCAGATCCGGCGGATTCTGGTGGCTGCCGGTCTGTTTGGTCGGCACCGGCGGCAGGTTCTTCCATTCCTTGCAGGCCACCTGGCATCCCCGGCAGGCCGTGCACCGCGTGGTATCGATGAGAAACGCCTTGGGCATTTCGGTTCTCCTTGGGTGGACTTGGCGGGGCGGCGCGCGCCGCCCCGGGTTGCGTCATGTCGCGCCGATTCGGCCCTACAGTTCCGTCACCGTGTCGGCCTTACGCAGGTTCACCAGACTAGCCTTGTACTCCGGGATGGTGGTGTTGGGGTCGCCCACCGAGGGAGTGAGGCGGTTGATGGAATCGCCGCACTTGGGCTTGGTCCAGCCGAAGGCGAACGGCATACCCACCAGATGCACGGTCCTGCCGGCCACCTGGAAGGGCCGGATGCGCACCGTGACCATGGCCACGGCCTGGACTTTGCCGCGCAGACTCTCGACCTCCACCACGTCGCCGTTTGCGATGCCCTTTTCCTTGGCCAGCTCGTGGCTCATCTCGATGTACTGCTGGGGTTCGGCTTCAAGCAGGGCCGGGCCGTTGCGGGTTTCGGAGCCGGAGCACCAGTGCTCGGTCAGGCTGTAGCTGGTGAGCACGATGGGGAAACGCGGATCGCCGTTTTTGGCCAGAATGTCCATGTCGCTCTCGATGATCTTGATGCAGGGGTTGTTCATCTGCTTCGAGAACGGGTTCTGGGTCAGAGGCGTCTCGGCCGGCTCATAGTGCTCGGGGAAGGGGCCGTCGGCGCGGCCGGGACCATAGAGCTGGGACCGGCCTTCCGTGGTCATGATGAAGGGGTAGGTGCCCTTTCCCATCGCCATTGGGGGGGCTCCGCCGTCGGGCACGTCACCCACCCACTTGCCGTCCTCCCAGGCGATGACCACCTTTTCGGGGTTGTAGGGCTTGCCGTTCGGATCGACGGAGGCCCGGTTGTAAAGCACGCGGCGGTTCATGGGCCAGGCCCAGGCGAAGCCCGGGAACATGGCGATTTTGGCCTGCATGGGGGTCTGGGTCAGGTCGCGGCGCTTGGCCAGGTTGCCTTCCTTTTCTGTGTACCCACCGCAGTACAGCCAGTTGAGGCTCACGGTGGACCCGTCGGCGGTCAAATTGGGGAAACCCGGAACCAGTTGGCCCTTCTTGAACTCCTTGTCCCCGATTTTCACGTCCTGGGTGAACCAGCCGTTGCACTTTTTGGCTATGGCGTCGGCGTCGAACGTCTCGGGAAAGTCCTGTTTGAGGATGGGCTCGGGGAATGCGCCGCCTTTGGCGTAGAGCGCCCGCACCCTGTTCATGATGTCCACGAACATCTCGCCCATGCTGCGGCTTTGCCCTGGGGGATCGGCGGCCTTGTAGTGCCACATATGCCAGCGGCCGCTGTTGGAGACGGTTCCGTCCTTTTCCGCCCGGTAGGCCGAGGGCAGGAGGAATACCTCGGTCTTGACGTTTTTTGGATCAAATCCCGGAGCATGCCAGTTTTCCGTGGTCTCGTTGTGGAAAACCTCGCCTATGACCAGCCAGTCCAGAGAATTGAGGGCCTTTCTGACCTTGTGGATGTTGGGGACGCTCTGGGCCGGGTTGTGGGCGAAGATCAGGCCGCCCTTGATCTTGCCCTTGTACATGCGGTCGAAGATGTAGAGATGCGAGCAGTCCATGCCCGGGTCCAGCTTGGGCACCAGGGAATAGCAGAATTCGTTGTCCTTGGTGGCGTTGTCTCCATACCAGGCCTTGAGCAACGAAACCAAGTACTTCGGTCGATTGCTCCACCAGTTGACGCTTTTGGGGTCCTTGCTTACGGGTGTCTCGGCCTTGAGGTATTCCTCCAGGGTGGGTCGGTCGGCGGTGGGCGTGTTGTGGTAGCCCGGCAGATAGCCGTAGAGCAGGGCGTGGTCCGTGGTGCCCTGGACGTTGGGTTCGCCGCGAAGGGCGTTGATGCCGCCGCCGGCGATGCCGATGTTGCCCAGAAGAAGCTGGACCATGGCCGAGAGCCGGATGTTCTGCACGCCCACGCTGTGCTGGGTCCAGCCCAGGGCATAGATCACGGTGCCGGCCTTGTCCGGGCGTCCGGTGGCAGTGAAGGCCTCGTAGACCCGCAGGATGTCCTTCTCGGAAACGCCGGTGACCGAGGAGACGGTCTTCAGCTCATACCGGTCATAGTGCTTTTTGAGCAGGTTGTAGACGCAGCGCGGGTGCTTGAGGGTGGTGTCCCGCTTGGGCAGGCCCTGTTCGTCCTTCTCGAAGGCCCAGGCGGACTTGTCGTATTTTTTGCCCTTGGGGTCGTATCCTGAGAAGATGCCGTCGTTGAAGGCGAACTTTTCGCCTACGATGAACGTGGCGTTGGTGTACTCCATCATGTACTGCTCGAAGTACTTCTTTTTCTCTAAAATGTATTTCACCATGCCGCCCAAAAAGGCGATGTCCGTGCCGGAGCGGATGGGCACGTGGAAGGTGCTGCGGGCCGAGGTGCGCGAGAACTTCGGGTCCACGTGCATGACCACCGCGCCCTTTTCCTTGGCCTTGATGACCCACTTGAAGGTCATGGGATGGTGTTCGGCGCAGTTCGAGCCCATGATCAGGATGGCGTCGGCGTTGCCGATGTCCGTGTAGTGGTTGGTCATGGCCCCGCGGCCGAAGGACTCGGCAAGGGCCGGCACCGTGGCGCTATGACATATCCGGGCCTGGTGGTCGAAGTGAACGATGCCCAGGGCCCTGACCATCTGATGCAGGACGGCGGCCTCCTCGTTGGAAACCTGGGAGGAACCCAGGTGGAAGATGGATTCCACCCGGTTGACCACCTGCCCGGCATCGTTTTTCACCTTGAAGTCACGGTCGCGGGTTTCCTTGATGCGCGTGGCGATACGGTCGAGCATCCAACTCCAGTCCTTTTCCTCCCACTTGTCGCTGCCAGGCGCCCGGTACAAGGGCTTGGTCAGGCGTTCGGGACTGTTGTGCAGGGATTTGAGCGCCGCGCCCTTGGCGCACAGGCCGCCGTCGCTGATGGGGAAGTCCGGGTCGCCCTCGACGCTGATGATTTTTCCATCTTTGGAATACACCAGGGTATTGCAACAGCAGGAACAGAAGGGACAGATGGAGATGAACTCCTTGCAGCCCTCGATCTTAAGCCCGGCGGCATAGGCCGAAACCGGGGCCAGATCGATCCCCAGCCGGCCGAGCGCCAGTCCCGCGACGCCCGCTCCGGTCACTTTCAGGAACCCTCGACGCGACAGTCCCATGGCAGCCTCCTTGGTTGAAAAGCGCGGTATCGATTCCGGTGCGTCCCCATCCGTCATGACGGCCATGGCGAGGCGGGACACGTCCTGGTGTGTTTTCATAGCCTCGCAAAATGGGTTCGTCAACATTTTAATTAATAATTTCATATAGTTATATGTATTATGTTTAATACATATCCCCGACGAAGGCGAAAACGGGGACAACCGACCGGTGTTTTGGGGGAACGGGGTGCGGGCGCGATGTGTGGGAATCCGAGGGAAAAGGCGGTGGGTACGGGCTGTCAACGGAACCAGGGCCGGGGCTGCTCCGAATGTCGCGCATCGCGGGTCGCGGGCACAAAAAAGCCCGGGATTTCTCCCGGGCCGATGTCGGGGTGAAACCCCTGGCCTGTGCGGGCGGATGCTTCCGGCCATCCCCGGACCGGGGAGGGGAAGGCGGCGGTTCAGGTGGCCGTGACGGACAGTCCCCCTAGCGGACACTGCGGCGGCGGGGCCTGCTCCCGCTCCTCCAGAAATCCCGCCACGGGCCAGGGGAAGAGCCGCTCGGCCTTGGTCAGGGCGCAGTTTTCCACCTCGTCGAACCAGCGGCGGAACATCTCCCGGAAAAGCTGCCCCTCCGGCGTGAGCCGCACGCCGTCGCGCTTGCGTTCCCGGGCCTCCACCAGCCTGACCCCCAGGGCCTGTTCCGTGGTCTTGAGCTTGCACCAGGCCGCCCGGTAGGACATCCCGAGGACCGAGGCCGCCTTGCGCAGGGACCCGTGAGCCTCGATCAGATCCAGAAGCTGCACCCGGCCCATGCCGAAGACCATGGTATCCCCGGTTTCCAGCCACAAATGCAGACGGATCGTGGTCTTGAGAGACATGGCGTTGACCTCCGTTGGATGTGGCACTATAGACACAGCCAATCACGATCATCCATTTGCCGGATAGATTGGTTCCCACCCGGGCCGGCCCGCGCCGAGAGGCACGCTTCGTAAGATTTCCGTGATTCCCGCCCTGTATGCGCGGCACATGGTCCGGGACAAGCGCGCCTGGAGGAACTTGTCCGCGTTTTGGCACCGGGCCGGGCGGCCGTCGGCGACCGGGGAGGGAAGCCGGGAATGGAATCAACCTTGCGGGGTTACGGAAAAAACGAGATGGGCAGGCCGGCGGAACGCGGCAGGGCGTACCTGGACGTCATCGGTTTCAACGACGTGGTTTCCTCGGAAAGTGCGGCGCGGCGGTTTTTTTTGGGATTTTGCTGGAAAAACCATCAACGTTTCTGTCCCCGCTGCCGGGAACGTCGCCTCTACCGGCTGGCCGAAGGCCGCCGTCGCTGCTCCCGCTGCGGCTACACCTTCCACGACTTCAGCCGCCGCTTCATCGGGGCCTGCGCCTTTGACTGCCGGCAGTGGATGTGGTTCCTCAAACTCTTCGAGCTGGGCGTGGCGCCCCGGGACATGGCCGTCCAGATGCGCGTGGCCTACCACACCGTGCTCAAGGCCCAGGATGTCCTGCGTCGGGCCATCCTGGCCACGGCCCTGGACGCCGGCCTCCTGTACCGGGCCGGCCTGTGGCCCGGGCCGGGGACCGGGAGGCCCCTGGCGGAGATGACCGACTCCCCGGTTTTCGGGCTTATCGAGGTCGGCGGGATGGCCATCTGCGATGTCATGGCCGACATGACCCCGGAGGACGTGCTTCTTTTCAAGTGCAACTTCCGCCTGCGCACCGCCAGCGTCGGCGGCGTGGTCTATACCGCGCCCTACCAGAACTACCAGACCCTGGTGTGCTGCGGCCCTTCCCTGTGGCCGTCCCGGCTCATCCGCCATGAGGACAAAAATCTCCCGGCCGACGCCACGGGCTTCTGGATCTTCGCCAAACGCCGTCTGGCCTTCCTGCGCGGCGTGGATCCGGGGCACTTTCCCCTGCATCTCAAGGAATGGGAGTTGCGCTACAACCACCGGGACGAGGGGCTCATGGAGGCCATGGCCAAGGCCCTGTGCGGCTTCGTGCCGGAAGTCCCGGCGCCCGGGGGCTGACGCCTTTCGCGGTCCGGGGCCATCGGCGATGGCTCCCTGTCCGGCTTTGGCGCGGAACCCTATATCATGCCGAGCTTTTTCAGGCGAATCTCGATGCAGGCCAGGGCCGCCGGGGTGATGCCCGAGATGCGCCCGGCCTGGCCCAGGGTCAGGGGGGAGATGCGCGAAAGCTTCTCCACGGCCTCCCGGGAAAGCCCTGGAATCGCGGCATAGTCCAGGTCGGCCGGGATGGCTGCGGCCTCGCGGCGGCCGGCCCGGGCCACCAGGTCCTCCTGGCGTTTGAGATAGCCCTCGTACTTGATGCGGGTCTCCACCTCGGCCAGAACGTCCGGGGCGGCGGCGGCGATGGGCGGATACAGGGTCGCAAGGTCGGCGATGCCGATCTCCGGGCGGCGCGCAAGCTCCACCAAAAGGGCCGAGGGTGACCGGACGGGGCCGATCAGGTCCCGCAGGGTCTCGGGGGCGTCGTCCAGGCGCACGCGCATGGCGGCCATGTCGGCCGAAAGCGCCTCCACGGCCCGGGTTTTCTTCTCGAAGGCGGCATACTGGGCGTCGCCCACCAGCCCAAGCTCCCGGCCGAGGGGGGTGAGCCTGGCGTCGGCGTTGCCCTCGCGCAGAAGCAGCCGGTGCTCGGCCCGGGAGGTGAACATGCGGTAGGGCTCGGTGGTTCCCAGGGTCACCAGGTCGTCCACCAAAACGGCCATGTACGCCTGATCCCGGCCGGGCAGGAAGGGCGGCCGGCCGGAAAGGGCGCAAAAGACGTTCAGCGCCGCCCACAACCCCTGGGCCGCGGCCTCCTCGTAGCCCGAGGTGCCGTTTATCTGCCCGGCCAGGTACAGGCCGGGAACGGCCTTGGTTTCGAGGGTGGGCCGAAGCTGGGTGGGAAACGCGAAGTCGTATTCGATGGCGTAGCCCGGGCGCACGATCTGGGCCTTCTCCAGGCCCGGGATGGCCGCCAGCATCCTTTTCTGGATGTCCAGGGGCAGGCTGGTGGGGATGCCGTTGGGGTAGACCTCGGGGCTGTCCAGGCCCTCGGGTTCGATAAAAATTTGGTGGCGGTCCTTGTCCGGAAACCGGGCCACCTTGTCCTCGATGGACGGACAGTAGCGGGCCCCGGTGCCCTGGATGACCCCGGTGAAAAGCGGCGAGCGGTCGAAGCCCTCGCGGATGGCCGCATGGGCCGCCGCGTTGGTGTAAGTGAGGTGGCAGGGCACCTGGGGCATGACCGGCCCCGGGCCGTGGAAGCTGAATCCCGGGGGCGGATCGTCGCCGGGCTGGGGCGTGGTCTTTTCGAAGTCCACGCTGTCGCGCAGAAGCCGGGGCGTGGTGCCGGTCTTCAGCCGCCCCAGGGACAGCCCCAAGCGCGTGAGACTGGCTGAAAGCCCTTCGGAGGGCGGATCGCCCAGCCGGCCGCCCGGGAAGTGCGTCAGGCCCACGTGCATAAGGCCGCGCAGAAACGTGCCCGTGGTCAGGCACACGGCCCGGGCCGCGAACACCTGCCCCAGTTGGGTGCGCACCCCGCACACCCGGCCGTCCTCGGTCAGGATGTCCTCGGCCATGTCCTGGCGCACCCACAGGTTGTCCCGGGAAAAGACGTCCCGCCGCACCACGCGCAGGTAGGCGTCGCGGTCGATCTGGGCCCGGGTGGCCCGCACGGCCGGGCCCTTGCGGGTGTTGAGGGTCCGGAACTGGATGCCCGATTCGTCGGCCCACAGCCCCATCATGCCGCCCAGGGCGTCGATCTCCCGGACCATGTGCCCCTTGGCCAGGCCGCCGATGGCCGGGTTGCAGGACAGATGCCCGATGCGGTCCGCGTTGATGGTCAAAAGGAGCGTGGAAAGCCCCAGGCCCGAGGCGGCCATGGCCGCCTCGCATCCGGCGTGGCCCGCGCCCACGACCACCAGGTCGAAGCGCTCCGGCGGGCAGGGCTTTTTGGCGGTCATGGATGCAAAAGGACCCGGGCCATGACCTTGGCGTCGATGATGGTCTTGGCGATGCTGGAGCATTCGTTGGGCTGGTGCGCGTTGTGCATCAGGCAGGACCAGACCACGGCCGGATAGCCCCGTTCGCGCAGGAAGGCGGCCACCGTGCCGCCGCCGATGCCCATGGGCCGGGGATCGTTGCCGCACTCGGCCCGGATGGCCGGCAGGAGCCGGGTCACGATCTCACTGTCCAGGGGGGTGGGCGGCGCGGCCTGGACCCGCTGCAGGACCTCGACCTCCGTCTTCACCTCCCGGGCAGCGTCCACGGCGGCGCACGCCCCGCGCACGGCGGAAAGCACGTCCTCCAGGTCGTATTCGGGCAGCACCCGGCAGTCCAGGCAGAACACGTCCCGGCCGGGAATGGTGTTCACGTTCTCCACGTTGGCCTCCTTCTTGGTGGGCGAGAAGGTGGAGCGCGGCGGGGCGAACAGGGCGTTTTCGGCCGGGAAGCGGTCGTTGAGGGCCGCAAGGCGCAAGATCAGGTCCGAGGCGGCCACCAGGGTGTTTCTGCCCTCGTCCGGGGTGGAGGCGTGGCACTGCCGGCCGACGACCGTGAACTGGAGCCACAGCATGCTTTTTTCGGCCACCTCGACCATCTCCCCGTCCGGGCGGCCGAAGTCCGGGATGAGAAAAAGATCGCGGCGGGAAAAAAGCTCCGGGGCGTGGGCCGCCACGTAATCCAGGCCGAACCGGCTGCCGGTCTCCTCGTCGGAGACGAAGAGCATGCCGTAATTGATGGGCGGGGTGACGTCGTGCGCAAGCAGGGCCTTGGCCAGAAGCGCGGCCGAGGCGATGGCCTGCTGGTTGTCCTCCACGCCCCGGCCCCGGATCATATCCCCGTCCACCACCAGCTCGTAGGGATCGCTGTCCCACAGGGACAGGTCGCCGGGCGGGACCACGTCCAGGTGGGCGATGACCCAGAAGGTGCGGGTGGCGTCGGTCCCGGGGATCAGGGCCGCGATGTTCGGCCGGTGGCCGCAGGACACGCGCTCGTCCGGGGCGTTGATCTCCCGGATGTCGGTCAGCCCCAGGCCGCGCAGGTAGCGGACCAGGTCGTCGGCCTTGTCCCGCTCGCCGTCGCCGGAATTGAGCGGCCCCAGGGCCGGGATGGCCGTCAGACGGCGCTGCAGGGCAATGATCTCGTCGCGGCCGGCGTCGAGGAAGGAAAGCACGGTGTCGAGCATGGGAACCCCGGGGCTGTGGTTGTGGCCGTGAAAAAACATGGGGCGTGGGCAGGAATCGTCAGGGGAGAAGCCGCCGGCGGCCAAAGGGCTAACGCCCTTTGGAATCCCGTAACGATTTCAAGCGCCGGCATCGCGAACCCGCGCCGTTCCCGGGCGCTCCGGATGCGCGCGCCCCGGGCCAGGATAGCCGGTCGAGGCGGCCAAGGCAATCGCCGGCCGGCGCGGGAACGTCAAAAAGCCGGGGGAACCTTTCGGTTCCCCCGGCGTATGGTCCGACTGAGTGGGAACTGCCTGTTGGGCCGGCATCGTGGCCTTCCGGTCCGCCCCGGTCCGG
>JBMONM010000140.1:0-9424 GCA_049324675.1 Thermodesulfobacteriota bacterium | reverse complement strand
TAACGCTGGTCGCGGTAGCCCACCATGGAATCCAGGGTGTTGACCGCCTTGTAGGCCACGGCCAGCACCGGACCACCCAGGGTCAGGTAGAACAGCGGAGCCACCACCCCGTCGTTGAAGTTCTCGGCCACGGTTTCGATCAAGGCCCGGCGCACTCCGGCCTCGTCCAGGATGGCGTTGACCGCGTAGTCGCAGGCCCGGTTCCACAGGGTCTCGTCGCGGCCCTGGCGGCGCAGATGGTGGGCGCACACGACGTGCAGCATTTCGTGGGCCAGAAGCCCCACGGCCGTGTTCAGGGGAAGCGCCTCCACCAGGGCCGGGCGGTAGCCCAGGGTCCGGCCATCGGTCCACATGCCGGCGCAGTCCGGGTCCGGGGCAAGGCGCATCCTGAGGGCCAGGGAACCGAAAAAGGGGTGGTCCATGACCAGTTCGGCCCTGGCCCGGGCCATTTTTTCGTCCGGATTCACGGCGTCCTCACACCAGCACGTGGGCGTTGTCCCGGGCCCAGGCGGCGAAGGCCTCGGTGCCGGCGATCTCGCGGTCCCGGCGCAGGGCGTCGCGCATGAGCAGGACCCCGAATTCCACGGGGAGCCGGGCGGCGTAATCGGCCAGGGCGGGCATGGTCGCAGTTGCGGCCTTGCGGGCCAGGGCCTCGCAGATGGCGTAGACCGCGGCCGGCTCGGCGGGAACCGGAGCCTGCCGGGGATCGGCCAGGACCGCCTCGGTATCCGGGAGCTCGCGCCAGACCCGCAGAAACCCGGAGAATTCGGCGGCCGCGCCCTCGCCCACAGTCCCCCGGAAAAGGTCGTATTCCACCTCGGGAGACGGGCCTGCGGCCAGGATGCCCGAGACGAACTCCCAGGTGCGCGGGGAGGGGAAGGCCCGTTCGGCCCGGGAGGGGTCGAAGTCGTGCAGGAGCGCCGGCCGGAAGCGCACAAAGGCCGTGACCTCGGGGCGGATGGCGGCGTTTTCGGCCCAGGCGAGCCAGTCCTCGAGGTGGGGTTCGAAGTCCAGGTGGACCATGCGGTTGGCCAGGGCCGAGGGCATGCGGTGGGTCACGGCCCGGTCCTGCTCGCGGTTTCCGGCCGCGACCACGCTCCAGCCGTCGGGAAGGGCGTATTCGCCCAGGCGGCGGTCCAGGATGAGCTGGTAGCAGGCGGCCTGGACCAGGGGCGGGGCGGCGTTGAGTTCGTCGAGAAACAGCACGCCCGTCCCCTCACGGGGCAGAAAGGCCGGCGGCCGCCAGTGGGAGCGGCCGTCGTCGCCGATGGCCGGCAGGCCGCGCAGGTCCACGGGATCGAGGAGCACGGCCCGGATGTCGGTCAGGTCGCGGCCAAGGGCCTGGGCGGCCTGGGCCACCACCTGGCTTTTGCCCACGCCGGGCGGTCCCCAGAGGAACACGGGCCGGCCGATGGGGATGAGGGTGGAAAGGGCTGCGGCGATGCGGGATGGGATCACGAGGGCTCCTTTTTGGTCTGCGGCGTACCTGGCGCAGGGTATGCTTTCGGAGGGCGGTTCGTCGGGGGATGCCCGGGGATTTGGCGGAATCATGGGTGCTGTCCGGCGCGGACCCGGACATTGTCGTTGTGTGTTTCAGCCGCCACCCGGGTTGCGCTTTACGGAACCTGTCGTGCGGCGGTGACGGGCGTTACGGCGACGCGCCCGGGGCGGGGTGGGGTCGTTGTCCCCGCCCGGAGGCGCGCCCCGGCCCGCCGCCACGATGGCCACGGACCGTGTCCGGCAAAAAAGCCCGGCGGGATCGGCGCAATGGCCGCCTGCAAGGGCGCGGATCGGCCGATCCGCCGAACTACCCCGTGCCGGGCGTTTTCTTGATATTGAAAATGAAAATGGTTGTCAAGATGGTGGTGCAGTGAGTGGGTGCCTGTTCGCGCGGCGGGTGGACGGGGATGCGGGCCGACGGGAGGGCTGACGACGGAAGTCGGGCGAAAAATATGCTTTCTTAGCGCAAAGTGGGCGAATAATGAGTCTCCCGTTTTCCCTAGGCCCATGTCTTTTTCAATATAACAATTCGGGAAAAAAGACTTTTTCGTTTCGGCACAGATCATGCTTTTGGTGGGGGCAGTGATTGTTGTGGCCCATGGCCGGCCCTGGAGGCAATGCGGGATTCCGGTCATCTCGGCAGGCATCCGTTCATGCCTGCGGACAGTTTCAGCCAACCTCAAGCAGGGCGACGCCTATGACCGACCACGAAAACGCCAGTCCGCCCGAACCGTCGATGGGCCTGCGCATCATGGTCCTTATGGACAACTCCGCCCCCCCCGGATTTCAGGGCGAACACGGCCTGAGCATGGCCCTTGAACTGCCCGACGGCGGCCTGTGGCTGTGGGACACGGGCCAGACCGGGCTGTTTCTGGCCAACGCCGAACGGCTGGGGCTGGATCCGGCCCGGGCCCGGGGCGTGGCCTTGAGCCACGGCCATTACGACCACATCGGCGGGCTCGAACATCTGCTGCGCCTGCCGGGCTTTCGGGGCGAGGTCGTGGCCCATCCGGCCTTCGCCATCCCCCGCTACCGGCGGTCCGGGTCCTCCCTGGCCTGCGACATCGGCTGCCCCTGCCCCGGGGTCCTTTTGTCCTCCTGCCGGCTGCGGGTGGTGCATTCCGACGCGCGCCTGGACGGACAGGGCCTGTTCATGCTGACCGCCATCCACAGGAGGCCGGGCAACCCCCAGGCGGTCCAGGGCATGTACCTCGATCCCCAGGGCGAGTGGTCGGACATCATTCCGGACGACGCCTGCCTGGTTTTCAAGCGCGGCGAGGATATGGCCGTCATTCTCGGTTGCTGCCACAGCGGCCTGGCCAACACCCTGGAGGACGTGCGCCGGCGCTTCGGCGCGGGGGAGATACGCCTGTTGGCGGGCGGGCTGCACCTGATGGACCGGGATGCCGCCGCTGTGGACGAGGCCGTCGGGGTGTTGCGCGAACACGGGGTACGGAAGGTGTTTCCGGGGCACTGCACCGGGGACGAGGCCGTCCGGAGGATGTGCGCGGTCCTGCCGGGCCGGGTGTTCCCTCTGGCGGCCGGCATGGTCATCGACGGATTTTGACATGCGCCACGAAAAAAACAGGAGAGACTCATGACCAGGATCGGCCTGATTCGGTGCGAGAAAAACGAAACCGGGTGTCCGCTCACGGGATGCCTCACCAGCCTGAAAACGGCCTCCCAGGGGTTCGCCGGGACCGAGGACCCGGAACTGGTGGGTGTGTTCACCTGCCGGTGTCCCGGCGACAACGTCGTGGCCCTGGCCAGGATTCTCAAGGCCAAGGGGGCGGAGGTCGTGCACTGGTGTACCTGCGCCTTCGCCCGTCGGGAAGAGGGCGGATGGGTCCGGGGCGGCGGCTTCTGCGACCACGTGGACGCGCTTCTTGAGCGCATGTCCCGGGAGGCGGGCATCCGTTGCGTGAAGGGCACGGCGCATCTCCCGGCGGGCTATGTTCCGGAGACGTTTGGTTAGGAGTGGACGGTGAAGGATGCCGCGACCGGAGAACGGGACACGGACGAGAAAAAGGAGGCGCTATGCGCAGTGGATATGGCATGGGCGGGGGAAGTGGAGACGGCACGGGCCGTGGAGGCGGTCGCGGCATGGGCCGGGGCGGTGGCCGCGGCACGGGCCGTGGAGGCGGTCGCGGCATGGGCCGGGGCGGTGGCCGCGGCATGGGCGGTGGAGGCGGATGCGGCACGGGTCGCGGTGGCGGCATGGGCGGCGGAGGCGCGGGGCGTTTTCCGACCGAGGCCCGGCGGTCCGGCCCCGGCCGTGAGCCGGCCATGCCCATGGCCCGGACGGAAGGTCCGCGTCCGGCGGACGCCCCCGCGCCGGGCCTGCGCCGTGGCGTCAGGAAAAAGGCCGTGGTGGACGCCGCGCTGTGCAAAGGGTGCGGCCTGTGCGTCGATGCCTGCCCCGTGGGCGCGATCACCCTGGAAGGGGCCGTGGCCGTCGTGGACGCCGCATCGTGCATGGGCTGCGGGATCTGCGCCCCGGCCTGCCCCGAGGGGGCCGTCCGGCTTCGGGGATGAGCCGCCGGGCAACGGCCGGACGGAACGCGCCGTGAGGATGCGCCCCGTGGCTACCCCCGGCGCGACCCTTCCGTACCCTTGCACCATGTCAGGCGCGCAACGCCCTTTATCTGCCGGAAATTCGCACCCTGACTGACGCACTTGAGCGCCAGATCCTCGTCCACCACCCGGGAGCCGCACAGGGCATCCACGCCGTAGTCGAAAAGAATCGGCGAAAACGGCACCGAATCCCCGAGCATGATCACGTAGGCCCCGGGCGCGCACAGGGCCATAAGCCTCTCGAAGGAATGGTTGGTGATCGAGGTTCCGGTGACGGCCACCACGTCGGCCCGGGGCAGAAACTCCCCGGCGCGCTCGGGACCGAAGTCCCCCTGGTGGGGATTGTTCTCCAGGACCCACAGGTTGGCCGCCTTCTCCCGGACCTTGGGCAGGAACGGGAAATGCCCGACCACGACCACGTTTTTGCCCGCGCCCTTCTCCATGATCAGTTCGGCGGCGTTGCGTTCGACCATGGCCGTCTCGTCCGGATCGAGCAGGGAATTGATGGCCGCCATGCCCATGGCCGCCTCCAGGATGCTCTCCGACAAGGCCATGGCCGCCAGTTCCCGGGCCGATTTTTCGTGCAGGGAACCCGGCCGGGCCACCTGGGGATGGGGCTGGCGCAGGGCGTCTTTGGGCAGGGTCGCGGCCAGTCCGCAGCCCCGGGCGGCCACGGCGGTGTGGAAGACGCCCTGGCGGATGTCGCGGACCGGGCAGTCCGCGTCGAGGGATCGGATCAGGTCGTCAAGAAGCGGCATGATGACTCCTTGGGGGATGCGGCGCCGGATGTCCGGGGCGGTCTATTTGGCCTTGGCGCAGAACCGTTCAAGGCCCAGAAGCGCGGCCGCGCCGGCCACGGTGGTGCCGTAGAAGACGACCGGCTTTTCGGTCAAAAAATCGCCGAGGGTGTCGTTGGTCACGGTGGAGCCGGTGACCACCAGCAGATCGGCCCAGGCCAGGGCCTCCTCCTGTTTGTCCGGTCCCTCGACGGGCGCGCCGTGGCGGACCGTGCCGATGTTGTCGGGGTCGAGGTCCAGCACCCGCATGGTGAAGTGTCTGCTCAAGGCCTCGATGATTTTCGGCTGGTAGCCGACCTGGGTGATGCGCACCTCGCCGTAGCGGTCGCGGATATGCGCGCAAAACAAGGCCGCGCATTCGCCGGGTTCCTTGTCCCGGCAGTGGATGGTCCGGTCGCACAGCCCCAGGCGGCGCGTGGTGGCGTTGACCGCGGCGATGAATACCGCCCGGCGGAAGTTGTTTCTGAGGGGCATGTCGGCCACGTCGGCCAGGGTTCCGGAAAAATCCCCGAACTGGTCGGTGAAGGCCTGGCCCCAGCAGCCCTGGAACTCGGCCTCCATGAGCCGTTCCTTGCCTTTTTGCAGGGGGAAGTCGTCGCCCTCGGGATCGCCGATGGCTTCCCGGGCGGTCAGGGTCCTGGCCCGGACGGTGATGGACGCCTCAAGCAGCCGTTTTCCTTCCCACAGCGCGACGGCCTTGTCGCGCAGGGTCTCAACCACGGAAGAATACGTCATCTCGGTATGTCGCCTCGTTTTGACGCGGGCGTGCGGAAACGCGCGCCCGAATCGCCGCGGCTTTCGTCATGCGGCCATCTCCGTCGCCGCTTTCAACGGGGGTGGCGTTCGGCCCTGAAAAACATAGGCTACGCCATATCGGAACAGACCGCCAGCGCGCCGGGACCGCCTATTCCACCTGGTATTTGAAGTAGGCCGCGCAGGACCCCTCGGTGGAGACCATGCAAGGCCCCACGGGCTTGGCCGGGGTGCAGGCCGTCTTGAACAGCGGGCACTGGTCGGGCCGGATGCGGCCCTTCAGCACGTCCCCGCACCTGCATCCGGGCAGGGGCGGGCATTCCTCGACGCTCAGTCCGAAAAGCCGTCCGGCGTCGAAGTCCGCAAACTCTTCGCGAAACGCAAGCCCCGAGTCCGGGATGCGGCCAAGCCCCCGCCACAAGGCGTCGGCGGGCCGGAAGACCCGGTCCATGATCTCCCGGGCCTTTGGGCTGCCGTCGTCGGCCACCACCCGGCGGTAGAGGTTTCTGACCTCGGCCCGGCCCTCCCTTTGGCATGCGGCCAGAAACAGCAGGGATTCCAGGATGTCCACGGGCTCGAAGCCGGTGACCGCGGCCGAGGTGGCGAAGCGGGAGGCGATGAACCCGTAGGGTTCGGTCCCGATGACGGCCGAGACGTGGCCGGGCAGGATGAAGGCGTCGATGCGCGCGGTCTCGTCGGACAGAAGCGCGGCCAGGGCCGGGGGCACCAGCTTGTGGAAGGCCAGGACCTTGAAGTTGGCGATCCCCCGCTGCCGGGCCATGAGCACCGTGCCGGCCACGGTGGGCGCGGTGGTCTCGAAGCCCACGCCCAGAAAGACCACCGTGTCCCCGGGATTGTTTCGGGCCAGTTCCAGGGCGTCGGGCGGGGAATAGACCACCTCCACCCGTGCCCCGGCGGCCTTGGCGGCCTTGAGGTTCGCGCCCTTGCGGCCGGGCACGCGCATGAGGTCCCCGAAGGTGGCCACGATCACCCCGTCCCGGCCGGCCAGGTCCAGGAAGGCGTTGACCTCGGATTCGTGGGTCACGCACACCGGGCAGCCCGGACCCGAGAGGTGCACGATCCCGGGCGGCAGAAGCGACCGCAGCCCGCTTTGGAAGATGGCCACGGTGTGCGTGCCGCAGACCTCCATGAAGCGCAGTTCGCCGGCAAGCGCGGTCCGCAGGCGGTCAATGAGGTCGCGGCACAGCCCGGGATCGCGGAACTGCCGCCACAGGGTCTGGTGCATGGGGCTACCCCTTCCGGGGGGCGGCGACGGACGCGCCGGCCGGGGCAGCGCAGGCCTCGTCCCCCTCGATGGGACACTCGCCGCCGCGCAAAAGGCGCAGGGTTTCCTCGGCCTCGGCCGGATCCATGACGCGCAGGGCGAATCCGGCGTGGACCATGAGGTAGTCCCCCAGGGCCGGGGACTCGGGCAAAAGCATGAGCGAGGCCCGGATGAGCGACTGGCCCTCGCCCAGGCGACAGGTGGCCACGTTGTCAGCAATGCGGACGACTTCGGCTGGAACCGCGAGACACATGGCATCCTCCTTGGCGGGCGACGCGGGAAACCGGCGCCGCCTTGGCGTGAGATGCGTTGCCGCCCCGACCCCGTTACGGTCGCGGCGATCCGGAGAACTGTCCGGCCAGGTATTCGTACCCCTCGTCCACGGCGTATTCGTAGGGCATGTCCCAGTTGAGCCGGGCGCTCATGGCGATATGCGGCAGGGGGATGAACCGGGTCTTTCCGGTCAGGAGGGCCGCGTAGCACGGGTCGGCGATGACGCAGTCCACGGCCGGATCGTTCATCATGGCCGCGATATCCCATTCGCTGTCCGTGCACACGTCGCGGGGCCCGCGCTCCACCAGCGTGCCGATGCATCCCGGGCCGGTCCGGAACAGGGCCTCGCTGGGGGTCACCGCCACCACATCCACCTCGGGTACGCCGAAATCCCGGCGCAGGCAGCGTTTGAGCCCGTAGCCGAGGACCGGCTCGCCCACGACCAGGATCCGGGAGCAGGGCGGGGTTCCCGGGGCCTTGGCCGGGGCGGGCTTTTGGCCGCGCAAAAGGCGCGGGATGTCCTCGCGGCCGGCCCGGCCCACGGGCATACCCACCACGTAGGGGATGCCGTATGCGGCGTGTAGATGCTCGGCCAGGGCCAGTCCGCTGGTGCAGACCACGAGGTTCACCTCGGCCTCGGGGGCCTCGCGGATGGCCTGGAGCGGATCGGCCTGTCCCGGACGCGGCACGGAAAAGACGCTGACCACCGGGAATCCGGCCTCCTCCAGGCTCACCAGCAGGGGCTCGACGTGCTTCTCCCTGCCCGTGGACAGGTGGATGGCCCCGAGCACGTTGATCCCGTTTTTCCGTTTTTTCGCCGGGGGAACCATGAACTTCCGGGCCAGGGCCAGAAAGGCCTTGGAGGCCCCTTCGGGATAGGGCTCGGAACCGGCCGTGGGGACCATGAACACCGGCCGGGAGGTTTTGGTCTCCAGGGTCCGGCAGAAGCCCTTCAAATCCGTGCCGATGATCTCGGAGATGGGCGTTCCGGCCAGGGCCACGAAACGACGATCGAGCGAGGTGGCCACACGGGCGATGTTGTCGATGAATGTCGCGTCGTTGCCTAAAATCACGTCCATCTCCAGAAGCCCGGCCCCGACCACCGTGGCCGGCCCCCGGTACCACCGGGGCTCGTCCTCGATGTTGATGTGCCAGGCCCCGCCGGCCGGGCCGTAAACCACCACCAGGCCTTCGAAGGCGTACAGGGCCGAACTGACCCCGAAGTAGCCCGTGGCCGGGGGCAGGAGCCTGTGATAGCGTTTCATGCCCGACGTTCCCGGTCCTGGAATTGTATTGTTTGTACCGCATGATGTCGCGGCGGTGTTCATCTCTCGCAGCATGGCCGTACTCCCTCTTCAGATGAGAAACTGGTGCGTGTAGATCCAGTCGTGGTTGCTGACCGGGTTTCGCAGGGCCTCGTGGGTCTGCTCAAGCATCCACAGGGCGTTCTCGTAGCCGTATTTCTGCTCCTGGTAGCGCGACAGGGGCACGTTGGCGGCATTGGCGCAGAACATGCCCGCGTCCACGCCGTAGGCCACGTCGATGTGGTCGAAGGGCGCGGTCTGGCCGCACAGGGCGGGATGGGAGACGTTGTACACCCGGATGTGCGGGGCCTTCTCCCGCAACCACTCGATGAGCTTCCATTCGTAGGCCGCGAACGCGCCGCGTCCGAACACGGCCTCCACGCGAAGGCCCATATCCGTCAGCCCGGCGGCCAGTTCGTAGGGGCTGCCGTTGATGGCGCAGCCGACGGCCATGGTTTTGTCCCGCAGGGCCTCCACCAGGGGGGCGGCGGCCTTTTTGGCCTCCCGCTCCAGGCCGGCGGTGTCCAGGGGCCGGCCCACGGTCTCCCCGATGGCCGCGTAGCGCCGCGCGATGGTGGAAAATCCGTAGGCCGTGGGCGCGAAGCGGGCCGGGATGCCCATGTCCCTGTCCATGCGCGCGGCCAGGGTGTTGGCCAGGGGGTGCAGGACCAGGGAGCAGGCGGCCTCGGCCATGGCCGAGAACTCGGCCAGGTCGGCGCACAGGGGTATCTGGCGGATACGCTCGATTCCGGCCCGGCGCAGGACCCCGTAGAGTTCGCTTCGTTCCGCAAGGGGCATGAAGGTGCCCAGGATGTTCACGGCGTGGGGGTCGGGCGTGCGCTCCTCATGTTTCAGGAAGTCGAAAAAGCTGGTGTAGGCGGCGGTGAAGGGGGAGTCCTTGAGGCCGATGGTGATGGGGGCCATGGCCCCGAGGATGA
>JBMONM010000139.1:0-9601 GCA_049324675.1 Thermodesulfobacteriota bacterium | reverse complement strand
ACAAGAGCGCTCAAAAAACGGCCGGAGCGGGTGATGTCCACCCACTCCGGCCACTATCAATGAATAGCCGTGTCAGGCAGTCAGGTCGATAATGCCAGAAACATCCATCGACCAGTTCAGAATATCTTACCCGCTCTTCGCTGCGAACCCTGGGAATTTTACACAGCCTTGCCGGGACTCTTGTGTCCTGCATCCTCCTTTTCAATACGGCATAATAATGCAGTGTGAGGCCAACTGCCTATCTCGGGGCTGCAAAACTCAGGGGCATCCGGGCAAAGGACATTGGAGTTTGATTCAAAGACGCCAAACAATTCCGGAAGGTTCGGACTGCGCTCCGGAAACCACCACGAATGCTGTATATCGGCCATGCCGGGGTGGATCGCATCCGACACCTTCACCCGTTGGCGTATCGAACCCAGCGGCGTCGAGATCACAGCCCAGTCCCCAACGGACAACCCCAGTTTTTCGGCGGTTTCCGGATGGAGCGTGACCAACGGATCGGGCACTTTTTGACGGGCCTTTTCGATGTGCCGCTGCTCGGAGTGATACATGGGCATAAAGCGGCTCCCCGTGATGAGGATCAGGGGATATTGTTGTGCCAACTCCGGACTGCCCAACGGGCTCCAAACCGGCTCATGGTAAACGGGGAGAGGGTCCGCGCCCAGTTCTTCGAAAAGAGAGGAGCGAAGCTCGACCTTCCCTGAAGGGGTGCCGAAGCCGAACTTTTCGTACCGGCGATATTCCATCGGCCCCAGGACGCCGTTTTGCTGCTCCAATTGCTGGAACGTCAGTCCAATTGGTTCCAAACAATGGTCATAGACCTCTTCAACGGTTTTCCAGGACCAGTATTCCTCCTGCCCGAGCCGTATGCCCAGACCTCGGTAAAAATCATAACTGTTCCGGCGTTCGTCAATCCGCTCGATGCCCTGGGGACAGGCGATGCAGAATCGTGCGGTCAGCCAGAGTTCAGGCTGTTCCACAGTGGTTGCCGCAGGTAAGACATAATCGGCCAATGCTGCGGACGGGGTCATGTAGTAATCCATGACCACATACAGTTGAAGAGCCTGAAGGGCTTCAAAGACATGCCTCGTATTGGGCAAGGCCAGAAGCGGATTGTTGGCCAAGGTGATCGCGGCTGTCACCGGATACGGCTTGCCGCTAATGATGGCGTCCATGACCTCCCTGGCATGGGCCAGGTTGGTATGCCACGCCTCAGGCGCGGCCACATACCCCTCGGGCAGTTTTTTATTGGCGGCCAAGTTTCTTTCCCAACCCGGAAATCCGAAGAAGGGATATTTGTCCCTGCCAAGCTGCTTGGCTCTCTGGCTCTCGGGAATCAGATCGTTGCGTTCGAGATATTCAGCATCACGGATCTTTCCCACCGCGGGAGCGCTGCTGAAAACATCCCCTCCCGCGACCTCCAGATTGCCGGTAATGGCCCGGAGAATGGCCCGGCCCCTCGCGCACTGGGTGGAATTCACCCCTTGCTTGTCCAGGCCCAGCCCAAAAGGAATCACGGCCGGGCTGTTCGTTGCATACATATGTGCCGCTTCAATAATGAGCGCTGAAGGTACCGAAGTGATCGTTGCAACCTTTTCCGGGGTGTACGATTCAACAGCGGCCTTGAGTTCCTCAAAGCCGACGGTCCATTTGGATACAAATTCATGGTCGTAAAGATTATTTGCCATGATGTGACAAATCCATCCCAGCATCAACGCAAGGTCCGTACCGGGGCGAATCTGCAACCATAGATCAGCAGCCTCGGCCTCTCTCGTCCTTCGAGGATCAATGACGATCAGTTTCGCACCGTTTTGCCTGGCTTTGACTATCTGGGGATGTAGACCGACCGGGCTTGATTTTGAAGCGTTGCACCCCCACACAACGACACAGCGGGCGCCCATCACCTCGCTTCCCATGACCATGCCGCCATATGTGGCATACTCGGTAGCGTAACTTGGGCACATGCAGATATTGTTGACACCGCATGTATTCGGGGAGCCGAATATATTGAAAAAACGGCGGCAGTCCCAATGATATGTACGCTTTGTTCCGTGGGTAAACGTAAGCGTTTCAGGTCCGTATCGCTTTTTCAGCCTGGATAATTTTTCAGCCACCTCGTCCAGCGCCTGATCCCACGTCACTCGCTGCCAATGTCCTTCACCTTTGCTGCCAATCCTTTTCAAGGGATAGTTCAAGCGCTTTGGATGATAGACATGATCCAGCATCAATCGGCCGCGTTCGCAGATTGCTCCACGCGTGATGGGATGGTCCGGGTCACCAGTGATTTTTACAATCTTCCCGTTTTCAATGTGCAGCAACATGCCGCACCTCGGATGACAGAGTCCGCAATAGCTTTTGCGAATGTCCATCGCGCATGCCTCCTGGGTTCCATTGAAAACAAACCTTTTCCGATCATCGGCACGGCATGGCTGACTTTGAGACAACCAGCCGCCCCGCAATCCGATTCCGGAAGCCACCCCCGAAACCGGCCGACGCGACACTAGCCGCGTGGGCATATCGTCCCGCATTGGCCCGGGGCACCCAATGACACCGCCGGAGCCTTTCAAGGGACCATGGGATAAAATCGACCAACAGTCAATATTTTAAATGGACTGTTGGTCAAAAATACTGTTACAAGCCGTCTCACGGCGGCCTCGGATTGATGAAAAAGCCCCTGTCGCAAGAAATCGGGGCCTTGCGCCGCCAGCGGCCCTTGCCTGCCGCCAGAAATGACGGCTACCTTGCGAGCGGGCATCATGGGGCACCTCGGGGCCGCTGGCGGCCAGTCGCGCGGCCATCGCGCTCCCTGCCTGGGTGGGAGCGGCGGAGACTTCGATTGTGGTTCCCGCCGCCATCGCCAACGCTTCGGGGCATGGCGTGCAACCGGCCGGACAGGTGTCCGCATGCGGCGCCAGGCAAAATATCCCGGGAGAGACTCACGACAGCACCCAGCAAGGAGAAGAAATGAAACGCGCCGCAGTGACTTCAAACGGATCGAGCCGCAAAACCACGCACCGGATCGGCGCGCCGCCGGGCCCTCGAAAGGCCGATTTGAAACGAGCCACGTTGATTGAAGCCGCTGGAAGGCTCTTTGTGGAAAAAGGCTACGAAGCCACGACCATGGATGAGATCGCCGCTGCGGCTGGTTTTGCGAAGGGAACGCTGTACCATTACTTTACGAACAAAGCCGACCTGCTTCAGGTCTTGCGGGAAGGTTTCGACAAAGAGATTGTCCGCCGTATCCAGTCACATGTGGAAAGCTGCCTTGCCGATGATTGGCGAGGACGTATAAAGGCATGGATCGATGCTGCCGTTATTGCCTATTTTGAAATGATCGATCTTCATGATGTCGTTATTTATGGACTTGGAATGCCATTTCGGCATGCAATGGCCGACTCCGATGTTACAAAATATCTTGCAAAACTACTACATGATGGCAACAAAGCTGGAGCCTGGCATATTGACGATGAACGATGGACGGCTGTAATTATGTTTTACAGTTTTCGTGGCGGTTGCGACGAGGCCATCATCGGAGCCCAGCGCCCGGAAGACATCCCCCACAAGCTCAATGAAATATTCATGCGAATCCTGTGTTCGTGAAAACGCGTCACGGCATGAAAAAAGAGTATCCACCTGACGCCGCCGTCCTCGGCGTGAAGGCCCCGGCGAAACGTTTCCGGTTCCTGCCGCACCGCTTCGACGATCTCCCGGGCGGAAAGGCCGGTATTTTTCCTTGATGCTCCGGCGAAGCCGCCTCTTGCCGAATATCGCGCCCTCCACGGGTCCGCTGCCATGCCTCGGTTCGCCTGGCGTGGCAGGCGGACGGCATCGGGCCAGACTGGCGCGCGACTTGCGGCCACGATCCCCTGGCGTGTCTTTTTCATGAGAATTCCAGGGCCATTCCGGGATGCCTTCCGGACGATTTCCGCCGCCTGCGGGCCGGGAATCGTGAAAAAAAACTCGCCTCCCCCGGGCTGTCCCCGACGCTTCTTTTGCGCTAGGCTGGCATCTTGGCCCTCAGGGACGGCCCTGCGCCGCCGCGCCCTCGCCCTTCCGGCGAACGACCGCAGCCAGACGTCCCGGCCAGAGGATGCGACATGCCTGCCTGCGTGTTTCAACGGCCCCCTTCCGGCACAGGGGCCACCGGCCGTTTTGGCGATGGCCCTCCCGCGCCTTGGGCCGACCCGCCCGCCGGACAAGCAGCCCGCCTGCTTCGCCCTTGAGCCTCGTTCCCTGCGTGGGCTGCGGCTGGTGCTGCCTGCACGACCAGTGCCGGGAATCGCACATCCTGCACGGATACGTGAAGCGCTGTCCCGAACTGTATTGGGACGAACATGCCCACCGCTACCGGTGCCGGCTGGCCGAAGACCCCGAACATGGGGAACGCTACCGCTTTTTGCTGGGCGTGGGCGAGGGGTGCTGCGCCCGGTTCAATTCCTGGCGCGAAGAGGTGAGAAACCGGGATGCGTCCGGCGAATGACCCGGCGTGCCCGGATCACGGACCGATCGGGGGCTCAGGCCTTTGTTCCGCAACGCAGGCGGTAGTCCCGTTCGAGGATGGCCCTGGCCCGGTCCTCGTTGGCCCGGTAGACGGCCCGGTCGAACATGGAGGAGTGGCCTCCCCAGTGCCTGATACGCCCGTCAAGGGGGACATGGGCGCAGGCGTGGCCCAGGCGGTGCACGTCCCTAAACCAGGCGATGCCGGTATCCAGGACCACACCCAGGTTGTTGCTGAACTCCTCCCACTTCTCGCCTTCCCGCAACCGGCGGATCACCCCCTCGAAGACGTGGGCCCCGAACGGCCGGGCCGGACCGAACGGGACCGTGAGGGGCCGGGCCCGCTTCAGGTCGATCAGGGCGCACCACTCGTTGACCCGGCAGGGCGGCAGGGGCCAGGGGCGTTTGCGGATGTCCGGACAGACCATGTAGTTGGCCGCGTCGGTGAGCACGGGTCCCCGGGGGTCGGCGGCCATGGACAGAAATTCCTTGAACCCGGGACGATAATCCAGATACGACGCCGGGGAGCACCGGCCGTGATGATGCGCCGGGCATATCCAGCACTGGCCGACCTCCCCGGCCGCGAGACGGTCGCCGATCCGGGACAGCAGAAGACCCGCGACGTCATCAAGAACGTGGATGTCGTTGTGCACCACGAGCACATGGTCCTTGTCCGACTTCTCCCACCCGTACTGGTACCGGATGCTGTGGCGGTAGGCCTCGTCCCCGTACCGGGTCTCGTCGACGTGGTTGATCCAGTTCCAGTGCGCGGGCTCGTGCACGACGACCTTTTCAAGCAGGTCCACGATGAACTGGCGGCCGAGATTTCTGGAATGGTCCGGCCGGTCCAGGTTCAGCCAGATGGTGTCGATCCACCGGCCGCTGTGGCGCAGCAGCGACAGCAGGGTCAGGGCGGTCTGGAACGGTTTCCCGTAGGCGTTGATCAGGACGTCGATTGCGGGCATAGGCGCGATCCTGCGGCCCGGCGGCCGGAAGACGACAAGACGCGGATCGGCGGGGGCCTACTCGGGCGGGACGAGGCCGTAGGCCACGGGGTCTTCCAAGACCCGGCGCACCGTCGCCTCCACCCGGACAAGCTCGGGGACCAGTTCGCCCACGAGCGCCCCGGTCTCCCCCGCGTCCCCGGCCCTGGCGGCCGTCTCCACCCTGGCGCACAGTGCGGCGCAGACGTCGGCCCCGATGGCCCCGCAGGTATTCTTGCAGGAATGGGCCAACCTGAACACCTCTTCCGATCCTTGCGCCGGGCATCCGGCCAGCCGTTCGCGCAAAACCGGGATTTCCTGAAGGCATATCCGACACAGGTCCAGGTACAGGTCCACGTCGTAGCCGATCTTTCCCAAGGCCCCGGCAATGCTCGCCGTATCCACAGGCTTCCCCCCTCATCAGGCATGAGAACGTCCCGGGAATCCGCCAATCCGCCATCGCCCCATGGCGTCAAACCAAAGACGTCCATGCCCGCCGGGGCATCCAATGCGAACACGAACGTACAGTGCTTCTCCCAAGGCTCCACGGTTGTCAACGTCGTTTCGTGCGAACCGTCCGGGCAACGACCGGCGCGCGGTCCGGCTCCTTGACGCGGACCGGTTGGCGTTGGCATAATCTTGTGATGAATTGGACATTTTCGTTACAAAGATGCGACAGAAACACACGACTCCGGATATGATCCGAAAGCCTCCGATACAGCCCGGGCTCCCCTTCGAATCCGGAGGCGGTCCCTTATCGCGATTTCTCTTCGATCCCGCCGACCACGCCCTGCTTCGGATCGTCAACGACGTCCTCGGCCGCAAGAAATTTCCGGGCCTGCGGCGTCTTTTGGCCGCCTACCTGCATCCCCACGGCATCAAGGAAATGGCCGCTCCCCGGGAACTGCGCATCGCCTACGCCATCGTCCACCTCCTGGGCTCGCTGGAGGCGGGCATGGCCGGAGACCGCATCAAGGCCCTGCGCTCGCTTCGGGACGAGGTCCTGGTCTCGGCGGAGAGCGAGCTGGAAAAAAACACCGCCCGCCTGCTGTTGCAGATCATCAAGGAACTGGTGCGCCAGCGCGACGACCCCGTACGCCAGTTGGAACTGGCCCATGACTTCCGGGCCGCCTCCTCGGGCCGTCCGCGCGTGGTGCGCCGGGGACTGGCCGACTACCACCTGCTGGAGATGCCCGAGGAGTGGAACCAGCTGGCCTTCGACGACCACGTCCACGACGCCAACACCAAGGGCCGCAAATCCCCGACCCACCTGATCATGGATGCCTGGATCAAGGGCATCCGCAGGCTCACGGTCATCCATAACCATTTCGTGCGCCCGGAGGTGGCGGCGGAACTTTTGCAGGCCGCCCGGATCATGGGCATAAGCGTGCGCATCGGCCTGGAATACCGCACCCGGCACGCCGGGGGCTACCTCAAGATGATCTGGATCCCCAAAGGATTTTCCGAGATCGACGAATATCTGGAATTTCTGACCAAGCCCGAGGTGGGGGGTTTTTTGCGCCAGGGCCGGGAGGCGGCCCAGTTCCAGAAACGCTATGTCATGGAGGCCCTTGAGGCCTTCAACTCCACCCACCGCCCGGCCATCGCCGCCGAGACCGGCGTGGACCTGGAGGCCTTGCGGCCCGAGGCCTTCACGGCCTTCGTGGGTGCCGGGCAGGCCTCGCTCATGCACCTGGGACGCTTCATCCACAACGCCGTCCAGGCCCCGCTTCAAGACAAGGCCAGGTCGCTTCTGGCGGAGGGCGCCGACCCGGACGGCCCGGAGTTGTCGGACGCGTTCGCCCACATGGATCGTCTAAGTCCCGAATACATCATCGAAACCTATCTCACCCCGGAGAAAAACCCCGGCCTGCGCAATCCGGACGTCCCCTGCGACGACCCGGACTGCCCCTCCATCCTGCGGCTTTCGCCCTGCGAGCTGATCGAGCGGGTGCACGAGTTCCACACCTTGAGCCGCTTCGTCCTGACCCTGGACGGACACGGCCCCGAGGACGCGCTCATCCTCTTAAGCGAATGCCGGGGGGCCATCACCCATGTGGAGATTTTCAACCTGCACGACTTCGAGGTCGATCCCTGCCGATATCAGGCCGAAATCATCGAACTGGTCTCGGTGGTCAATTCGGGCAATCCGGTCAAGATCAAGAAGTTCGTGCGCCGGGTGATGCGCCGGGTCGAGGAGCGCGGGGGTCCCCGGGCGGAGGAGACCCTGGCCCGGCTGCGCGGGGTGTTGGACAACATGGCCGGGCTTATGGGCTACTACAAGACCGCACCGCTTCGGGCCTGCCTGGGCACCGATTCCACGGGCCAGTCCTGCCGCCACCACGGCATGGGCCTGGTGGTCAAGGACACCCTGCCCCGGCGCGCCGTGCGCCATCTGGAACACCCGCGCGGCCACCAACGCCGGGCCCTGCCCGTGGGCGTGGAGGTGGAGCCCTCCGTGGCCTACCATACGAGCCGCGACGACACGCCCATGGCCCGCCGGGCGGCCAGGCTGACGTTTTATTCCCCCCTGTTCCGCCACATGGGGCTCAAACCCCGCCTGACCTGGTCCAGACGCCGGTATTTCCAGGCCACGCCGGAAACGGCCAACATTTACACCCTGGGTGGCATCCAGCCGCCAAGCGGGGTGAGCTTCAAGAAAAAGCTCCTGGACGGCCCCCGCTCCCCCCGCTTTTCCTGGCGCTACGCCCGGAGCTCCTTCAAAAACTCCCTCAAGATCCTGGCGGGATTCGTCCCGGCCGCGATCTCCTTCGCCATGACCAAGGACTGGTGGGTGCTGTGCTGGTTCGGCCCGCTGATCTGGTTCGGGATCACCGGGTTTCGCAACGTGATCCAGTCCGTGCTGGGATCGGGGGGCCTGCGACGGTCGCCGGTGCTCAGTTGGAACGAATACGTGAGCTTCTCGCGCCTGGCCGATTCGCTCATGTACACGGGATTCTCGGTCCCGCTCCTGGATTATGCGGTCAAGACCCTCTTTCTGGACCAGGGCCTGGGAATCACCGCCCAGACCAACCCCGTGGCCCTGTACACGGTCATCGCCGCGGTCAACGGCATCTACATCGCCACCCACAACGCCCTGCGGGGGCTGCCGCGCAGGGCCGTGACCGGGAACCTTTTCCGCAGCGCCCTGTCCATCCCCCTGGCCATCGGCCTAAACTCCCTGCTCACGGCGCTTCTGGGCCTGGCCGGAGTGGCCGACGCCGCGGCCGTCATGCAGCAGTGGGCGGCCATCATCTCCAAGCTGTGCTCGGACGGCGTGGCCGGATTCATCGAGGGCCTGGCCGACCGTGCGAAATACATCGCCATGCGCCTGCGGGATTACAAGACCAAGTCCAAGAAGCTCTACGACACCTATTCCCTGCTGGAACTGCGTTTTCCCCAAAAAGACGTGGAAAGCCTCCTCGAATCCCCCCAGGAACTGTCCGAATCCCTGTCCACGGACAAGGCCGACCTGGAAAAAATCCTGTACGTCAACGCCCTGGACCTGCTCTACTTCTGGATGTATCAGCCGCGCGCCCGGACGGTGCTGCGCCTGCTCATCCCGGGCATGTCCCAGGACGAGCGGCGGGCCTTCCTGCTCTCCCAATACGTCCTGCGCCGGGAATACGAGATCAGCCGTCTTTTTTTGGACGGGCTGGTGGGCAAGAACTTCGCCAGGGCCCTGTCATTTTACCTGAGCCACTATCAGGGGTATCTTGACGAACTGCAGAAGCTGGCCGGGGAAAGCCCCATGTCCCCTCCCCAGGAATGGGAGGCCCCGCCCCCGGCGGAAGAGGCCCAGGACCAACCCTGACACGCGTTCCAGGCCACGCCCGGACATGTCCCGGTATGCTGCGCGAACAGGCGGCTCGGCCACCCGGCCGGTTTTCCCGAACCCTCTTTCCCCGGAAACCCCGATGCACTGGTCCTCCCTGCATGTGCGCCATCTTTTGATCAGTTGGACCGCGCTTTTTATCGTCTTGTGCCTGGTGTTCTGGTTCTTCATCCGCCAGACCGAGGATGTTCTGGTGGAGGACACCCGGAATCTGGCCAGATCCAAGCTGGAGCTCGTGCTGTGGCTGGTGCGCGAGGCCCCGGACCGCCCCGGGGCGGCGGCCGGC
>JBMONM010000138.1:0-9714 GCA_049324675.1 Thermodesulfobacteriota bacterium | reverse complement strand
TGCCCCAGAACATCGATATGCCGGCCGCCCGGATACGGCAGATTGAGCATCTTGGCCGTCTTGTCGAAGGCCTCGCCCGCCGCGTCGTCCAGGGTTCTCCCCAAAAGGGTGAACTCAAAATCCGAATCCATACGCCAGATCTGGGTATGGCCGCCGGAAACCAAAAGCCCCAGGGCCGGATACGGAATTTCCCGGCCGATGCCGGCGGCCAGAAGGTGGGCATGCAGGTGATTGACCCCGATCAGCGAGACGCCCGTGGCCAGACACAGGCCCTTGGCCAGGCCAAGGCCGACCAGAAGACTCCCCAGAAGCCCTGGGCCGCGGGCGACGGCCACGGCGTCGAGATCCGCCGGCACGTACCCGGCCTGTGAAAACAGGGCCCCGGACAACGGACCGATCAGGCGCAGGTGTTCCCTGGAAGCCAATTCCGGAACCACTCCGCCGAAGAGGGAATGCACCTCTTCCTGCAGGGCGGTTTTTTCCAGTATCGGTCCCTCGTCCGAAACCAGGGCCAGACTGGTTTCATCGCAGGACGTTTCAACCCCTAGGACGAGCATCCGCGGTGTCTGGCGTAGATCTCGTTCACCACGCGCACATCGTTTCTGCTGCCGATGAAAAGCGGCACGCGCTGGTGCAGTTCCTGCGGCTCGATATCCAGGATGTCCCTTTCGCCGTCGCTGGAGGCTCCGCCGGCCTGGCGACAGACAAAGGCCAGGGGCGAGGCCTCGCACAAAAGCCGCAGCTTGCCCACGGGTTTTTTGGGGTCGCGGCGGTCGGCGGGATACAGGAAGATACCCCCGTAAAGCAGGTTGCGGTGGAAATCGGCCACGAGGGAACCGATGTAGCGCAAGGAATAGGGCTTGCCCCTGGTATTTTTGTCCCCCTTGAAATAGGACACGGCCTCCCGGGTCGCCTCGTCCCAATACGTCCAGTAGGCCTCGTTGACCGAGTACACCTTGCCGGTTTCCGGAATCCGGATGTCAGGATGGGACAGCAGAAATTCGCCCACACTCGGGTCCATGGTGAACCCGTGCACCCCGGACCCCGTGGTGTACACCATCATGGTCGACGTACCGTAGAGAAAATACCCGGCCGCCACCTGCTCGCAGCCCTTCTGGAGCAGATCGCTCAGGCGCTCGCCGTTCCCGGATTCCTTGGCCCGGTAAATGGAAAAAATGGTGCCCACATTGACGTTGGCGTCGATATTGGACGAACCGTCCAAGGGATCGAAGATGAGGAAGTACTCTCCCTTGGGAAACGCATCCGGAATCAGGATGAGGTCGGCGTTCTCCTCCGAGGCGATGGCGCACAGCACCCCGGCCCGCTGCATGCGGTGGATGAGCACCTTGTTGGCGTATTCGTCGAGCTTTTGCACCTGTTCGCCCTGGACGTTGACCTCCCCGGTAAATCCCAGCACATCCACCAACCCCGCCTTTCTGACCTCGCGGGAAATGATCTTGGCCGCCAGGATGAGCTCGTTGAGCAGCCGGGTGAACCGCCCCGTGGCCATGGGCGATTCCTTCTGGTGCAGCAGGAGATGTTCGGTGACGGTGATCTGGGGCACGATCCTCCTCCCTTTGCGGCGGCGCCGCCGCGCGCTTCACGCCGGACGCCCCGGCGGGCAAGCTGGTGTCGTCAGGCAAAACCCTACATCGCGGGCGCGACCCCGGAATCCGACGACGTCTGGGGTTCGGCGGTCCCTTCGGGAGCGGCACCGGCGTCCTTTTCCGCGTCCCCGGCCTCGGGCGAACCGGAAGCAGGCGGGGCTGCCTGTTCCGAAGCCGGCTTCTGCTCCACGGCAGTGGGCACCTCGGCCAGATACAAAAGCTGCATCTGTCCGAGAAACCGGGATTGCCAGACATAGCGCGTGCCGGCGATGGCCATCTCGCCCTGGACCTCGCTTTTGAGAATGGACGGCCAACCGACGGACACCAGACTCTGGGCCGCTTCAGGATGGCCTCCGTCCCACAGGACCGCCTCGGGCTGAATGATATACAACTCCTCCGGCGAAGGGGAGGCCTCCGCGATGGCCCGGGGTTCGAACCAGGATACGATGATCCCCGCATACTCATTGTTTTCAAAGAAGGGAGCGGCCACATAAATCAGCCCCCCCATGTCGTCCGACGTGGCGTTGGCCACGAGTTTTCGTTTCGAGAGACGGTCCTCCAATTCCAAAAGCGGAGCGAAATCCAGCGTGCGCAAGGCCACGGCCGGCTCCTGGAGACGCACCGTGCCATCCTTGTTCACCACGGCCATACCCGACAACCACGGGAAATCGACCATGAACTGCGCGCACCATTCAGGCTCCGGAGGATTGTCCTGAGTATAATACACCCGCGTAAACATTTCCACCCGCTGATCGACCGGGCTGAAGAGTCTGGCCAGCTTCTGCAGTCCCTTGTCCGTGATGCCCTCGTCGGTAAGGTCAATGCTGGGATCGACATCAACGTAATTCTTGTAAAGTTTTTTTGTGTCTTTCCAGGTGTTGCGGACGGTGGAACACCCGGACAACACGACAAGGGCCATGACCGCCACCACGAGAGAAGGTGTAACACGTTTCAACGTATTGTCCTTTTGCGGAAGTTTGCTATGCGCCGCGCTCCGATTTTCAGACGCGCGGGCAGGGTACAGGATAGCATCCGAAGTGCAGTCTCGTTCACAGATCGCGAGCGGACCCATCCGGGCCGCGCGTGAAGTGGAAATTAAAGCCTAAAGACGACATGAGGTCAACGGCCATCCAATGAGTCCGCCCCCAAACAGAAGACCGGGCGCCCGCACCCATCTCGCCCAACACGAGCAGCCGGCCAAGCTCACGGCTGGCCCGGCCCTCCAACATCCCGTGCGGGCAACGATTTCGGGCGTCAGCTGCCGAGACGGGCCTCCAGACGCCCGGCCAGGACGTCAAGCAGGCCGATGAGCTTGGCTTTGCCTTTTGCGCCGGACGCGGCCCCGGCTTTTTGCGTCGAGGGCATGTGAATGACAGCGGCCCCTCCTCCCGCCGACAGTTCAGCGATCCTGGCCTCGATTTCATCTCGCTCGGGACCGGGAGGCAGCTTGGAAGACAACTCGACATAGATGTCAAGGGCGCCCTGGATATCACCCTGGGAGGCCAGAAGCGAGGCCATGGTTTTGGTGCGGATGCCTGCCTCCTGCTGGCCGGCGATCCCCGACGGTTCCGAAATCGCGGCCGCGGGCGCTTCGGGAGCGGCGGGCTGCACGCCCCCCTCTTCCAACAGCCCGGCCAGTTCCCTGACCTCGTCGGCCCCGCGCAAGGGCATGGCCCCTTCCTCGCCCGGCCGGCACGGTTCCATCGCGGAAACTTCCAATTCCGGCTCGACCGGAACGCCCGCCTCTGGGATCGGCGCCTCAACCGCTTCCGCGGAAGGCAGAGCTGTCCCGGAGACAACCTCCAGCCCTTTTTCCAGCACTTCGGCGAAGGTCAGGCCCGGATCGCGGAAATACTGGGCCAAAAATGCCAGGGCCAGCACAGGATCACGGGAGGCGAAGGCGGCATGTCTGGACCACAGCCGCCATACGGCGGGATACCGGATCAGGCTTTCCTGGACGCCGGAAAAAATGCCGACGGCCTCCTCCTCCTTGCCCTGACGACTGAAGAGCTCGACAAGCAGGAATTTGGCCTCCAGGTGATCCGGATGAAATCCGATGCCGGATTCCAGTATGCGGACCGCCTCGTCCACCCGGCCGGCCTCGGCCAGTTCCCTGGCCAGAGGGAAAAAGACCTTGGAATTGGGTTCGATGGCCAGGACTTCACGGTAGAGATCAATTTTTTCGATCATCTGGCGACGGTCCCTCCTTGCCTCCCGCGGCACCCCGGGGAAACTGATAGAGGATCTCGTTGTCCTTGAGATAATTCATCTGCGCCCTGGCCATCTTTTCCGTAAAGGCCCGATCGGTCTTGAGCCAACGAATCTCCTGGCTCAAATCCAGGGATTTCTCCTCAAGGGCCTCACGCTGTTTGACGAGAGCGGCGTGACGGGACTTCAAATCCAGATAGGCAAAGATGCCGTTTTCGCTCCACACCAAATTGTAGAGCAAAAAGAGATTGAAGATGACGAGCGCCGAGAGGAGTATTCTTCGCCAAAGCATCAGTGCACGATGTATTTCCTGATCCGTTCGAGTTCCATAAGCGCAAGCGGTGTCTTAAGCTCTCGCAGGAAATTCTCCGTGGCCGTTTCAATACGAACAACGTCTCCCTCGTCGATATCGATCCGATCCATCCGAGCCAGGAAGCTCTTGAGTATCGTAAACTCCTTGATCAGCACATGTCCCAACCGCAGACGCTCCAAATCAGGTTCGAGTTCCAGGATGGTCTGCAGGCAATTGGAGATGCGGGCAGACAGGTTCTGCGACTGTTGGCCTTCCATGGATGCGCCATATCGTCTTTTCAAGTCGGTGGCGGCTTTCCGCTGCGCCAGACATGATTTTTTTCTTTTTATCATATCCTGTCGATTATTGGAAGGCAATGTGTTTTTCCCACGTGCGACGGCAACATCGGGAAAACACTTCGTCCGGACCGCAGGCCGGGGTCAGCGTCCCGCCTTGGCCATCACCCCGTAGAAATTTAGAAAATAGTTTATACCCGAACCGACGGTCAAGACAAGCGCCGCGTACAAAAGGACCGTTCCGAAAGGGACCGGGTCCACGCCGTACCAGGGGAATTGCAGAATGAGCGGACACAGGGCCAAGGCCTGCAGCACGGTCTTAAGCTTGCCGAAGGCGTCCGCCGCGATGACCACGCCCATGTCCGCAGCGACGGCCCGGAGCCCCGTGACCGCGATCTCCCGGCAGACGATGACCACGGCGACCCAGGCGGACACAACGCCCTGCCCGGCCAGCATGATCAGCACCGTGGCCACCAGGAGCTTGTCGGCCAGGGGATCGAGAAACTTGCCCATGGTGGTGACCAGATTGAAGCGGCGGGCGATATATCCGTCAAAAATATCCGTGACCGCGGCAAAGACGAAAAGAAGCATTGCCGCAAGACACATGATCCGTCCGGGAAAGGACAGCATGACCACCAACAGGGGCACCACGGCGACCCGGGCCAGTGTCAGATTGTTGGCCGCGTTAAAAAACATTGTCGCATCCCGCCTGTGCAAATTCGTTCGTTGCGCGTCCGTGCCCCCGAAAAGGAAGCATGGGCGGGGGAGGCCCCTGAAGCCGCTCCGCTTCCCGTCGGCCTTCCGGGCGTATCGAGGGCGAACCCCGCATTGTTCGCCCCTTCATGAAGCACCCTCGTCAGGGACGCATGCTGACGTAGGCCTCAAGTCCCGACTGGGCGGCCTCGGCAACCGCATCGGCCAGGGCCAGGAGGGCCCGCTTCACCGGAGTGTCCTCGTCGAGCAGGACCACGGGCTTGCCGATGTCTCCGGCCAGCACCGTGACCGGGTCGAGGGGTACCGCGCCCAGGAAGGGAAG
Organism: Thermodesulfobacteriota bacterium; assembly: GCA_049324675.1. GTDB lineage: Bacteria > Desulfobacterota > Desulfovibrionia > Desulfovibrionales > Desulfovibrionaceae > Desulfolutivibrio. Next base: position 4,275 of record JBMONM010000138.1, on the reverse strand, counting down.
CCCGTGCTTTTCCGCCAGAAGCCGCCCTCCGCCCTTCTTGAACAACTCGATCTCCTTGCGGCAATGCGGGCAGACGAGTCCGCTCATGTTTTCCACCACCCCAAGGATGTTCGCCTGGGCGTATTGCAAAAAATTCAGCGCCTTTCGGACATCGGCCAGGGAAACCTCCTGAGGCGTGGTCACGACCAGACACAACGCGTCGGGGATGGTCTTGAGCACGGTCATGTGCTCGTCGCCGGTTCCCGGAGGCGAATCGATGACCAGAAAGTCGAGTTCCCCCCAGTCCACGTCGGAGATGAACTGGCGGATGGCCGACGTCTTCATGGGGCCGCGCCACAAGACGGCCTGGTCCGGATCGGTCAAAAGCGACTGCATGGAGACGACAAAGAGGTTGTCGCTGAATTTCTTGGGCTTGATCACCGGCCCCTGCTCCACCTCCAGGTTGCCGGACAGCCCCAGCATATGCGGCACGCTCGGACCGTGGATGTCCACATCCAGAAGCCCCACCCGATATCCGCGCAGCGACAGGGCGCAGGCCATGTTCACGGCGATGGAGCTCTTCCCCACGCCGCCCTTCCCGCTCATGACGAAAATCTTGTAGCGGATCTTTTCCAACGTGGAGGAAATAAGCACGTCGCGCAGGGATTCCGCGACCCCGGCGCCTCCGCAGGAACCACCCGCGCCTTCCGCCGCGGAACACGACGCGCATGACGATTCATTTTTTTCGGACATGAAACGCTCCGCGATGACTGTACATACCGCCCCTTGAGGCGGGCTACCAGCCGTGTCTGCCGACCAGATCCACGAACATCACCCCGCCCATGTCCCTGGTGGCCACCCGGCCGTTTTGTTTCTCGACGAGCATCAAATTTTGACCACGTTTGGAGGGGCCCACAGGGATGACCATTTTCCCCGGATCGGCAAGCTGTTCCAGAAGAGGCTCGGGAATGACCGGCCCGGCCGCCGTGACCAGGATACGGTCGAACGGAGCCTCCTCGGGCCAGCCCAGGGTCCCGTCGTCGAGTTTGAACCGGACCTGGGAATAACGCAACTCTTCCAGACGCCTCCGGGCGAGTTCCAGAAGCGGTTTGACCCGCTCCACCGTGTACACCCGGGCCCCCATCTCGGCCAGGACGGCGGCCTGATACCCGGACCCCGTCCCGATTTCCAGAACCTTCATGTCCGGGGCCACGGACAAAAGCCAGGTCATCCAGGCCACCACATACGGTTGGGAAATGGTCTGTCCCTGTCCAAGCGGCAACGGATGGTCCTCGTAAGCCTGGGGAATGAGGGCCTCTTCGACGAAAAGGTGCCGGGGCACGGCCCGCATGGCCCGCAACACGGCCATGTCGTGAATTCCCCGGGCCTCGATCTGGTCGCGGACCATACGATCCCTGTTTCGCCGCAAATCGATTCTCACCGCCCTTCTCCCCATATCCATGGCAATCCGCCGGAAACCAAGAAATCCGATTTTTGCTGGTGCAAACCAGAATTCCTCCGGCAAGTCAACACGGCCTTCCCCGGAAACGCCCGACGGCCGAGGGACATCACCCGCCAGGCATCCCTCGGGCGGGTTGATGGCCGCATCGGGCGACCTTGACAGAAACGCGCGCCCGGTGAGATGGAACATACAGGAAAGCAAAGGAGACCGCCATGTTGACCGTCCGGGACATCATGACCGACAAGCTCATCGCCCTGCGCGATTCCGACAACCTGTACACCGCCCGCCAGATCATGGACATGGCCCGGATCCGGCATATTCCCATCGTAGACGAGGACGGTGTCTTCATCGGATTGGTGACCCACCGGGACATGCTCTCGGCCGCCGTCTCCAAGCTGGCGGAAATCGACGACGAGACCCAGGACGAAATCTATTCCGGCATCCCCATCAAGGAGGTCATGCGCCAGGACGTCAGGCATACCGCCCCAGACGCGCCGCTTCGCGACGCGGCGGAGATGCTTTTGACCCACAAATACGGCTGCCTGCCCGTGGTCGAAAACAAGAAACTGACCGGGATACTCACCGAATCGGATTTCATCAGGCTTTCGATCATTCTGATGGACGCCATGGACAACACCGATACCGAACCCTCCATCGATTGATGCAGCGCGACGAAGAGTCCGTTGGTTGGCCCTGGACCGGCTCATCGGCACCTGTGACAACCCGATCGGGCTGAATTTTTTATTGACTTCTTGTTTGTGAAATTTTACGCTTGCTTATTCATTGTGCCGCGTGAAGGGCCGTGTGCCCGAATCGACACGGCTCGTTGACTCTTCGGCAAAAGGTCGCTTTTTTTTCCGTGTGACGGACTTCCCGGAGCCCCGGGGCCCAAGGAGGAGATTGGATGCGCTCGAAGGTAATCTATCTGGCACTGCTCGGCATGGCCCTTTCCCTGGCCCTCGCGCCGATGGCGTTTTCGGAGAACGCCACATTCAGCGATCTTATCGAGGCCAAATCCACCATCTGTTATCCGTTGGAGTTCACCTTCAAGCGGCCCTCAGGCGTCCAGACCACCGTATTGCCGGCCGTGTCCTTCTCCCACGGCCAGCATGCGAGCCTGGCCTGTGCCGACTGTCATCACATGTGGGACGGCAAGGGTCCCGTCGATTCCTGCAACACCGCGGGCTGTCATGAGGTCCTCGACTCCCGCCAGGACGCCATGTCCTACTTCAAGGCCTATCACAACAAAGACGCCGCCTACAGCTGCCTGGGCTGCCACCTGAAGATCAACAAGGATCGCAAGGAACACGGCAAGGAACTCCTGAAGCTTGCTCCCTGCGCCAACAACATCTGCCACGTGGCCCAGAAATAACACTCGCGCGTGTCTTCCGCTCTGCCAAGCCCCCGTCTTCGGACGGGGGCTTTTTCATGCCCGGCCTCTCCGAAACGCCACACACTTTCCACCTCGAAGCGATTGCCAAACATGGCGTCTCTCCATACATCTGTCACGACCAATTGTGGTCCGGCCATCCAACCCAGTCCCCGAGGTGAAATATGTCCGACGCATACCGTACCCATGGCGCGTTCAGCTGGAACGAACTGATGACCACCGATCCCGGGAAGGCCAAAACCTTTTATGCTGCCCTGCTCGGCTGGACGCTGGAGGAAGCTCCCATGGGGGTCACGGGGTATACCCTGATCAAGCTGGGCGAAACCCCTGTGGGAGGGATCATGGGCATCCCCCCCCAGGCTCCGGCCGGGATGCCCCCCAATTGGGGCGTCTATGTGACCGTGGACAATGTGGACGAATCCGCCGAAAAAGCCGCCGCCCTTGGCGGCCATGTGTGCGTCCCGCCCACGGACATCGCGGGCGTGGGCCGTTTCTGCGTGATTTCCGACCCGCAGGGCGCGGTCCTGTCCCTCATCACCTACATCGCCAAAGAATAGCCCCTCGGAAATCTGTCCCCAAAAACCGTCCCACAAAACACCCCCGGGGCGGCCGGATGCAATGGCCGCCCCTCATCCAACCTTCGCCTTTTCTTCCCCTCAAACGCTGTGCCGATGCGGCAGGTCGCCCAGGCGATGGCTGTGAACGTGGGTATGAAAGATGTGCCCGTCCTCGCGGACCATGCGGCCGTCCTGGATGGTGTAGAAGCTCGTCGTGGTCCGGTCCAAAAAATCCCAATCGTGGGAAATGACGATAAGCGTCGTATCCAGGCCGTTTAGAATCTCGATGATCCGGGCCCGGGTCCCGGGGTCAAGGCCGTTTGTGGGTTCGTCCAAAAGAAGGGCCTGGGGCCGCATGGCCATGACCCCGGCCAGGGAAACGAGCTTTTTCTCGCCGCCGGACAGGCGGTGGGTGAGCCGGTCCTCGAAGCCGGAAAGCCCCAGGGAGGCCATGGTCTCCTGGGCCCGGGCCCGGGCCTCGTCCGGGGTCAAGCCGAGATTAAGGGGACCGAAGGCCACGTCGTCGAGAACGGTGGGATTGAAAAGCTGGTCATCGGCGTTTTGCAGTAACAGCCCGACAGCGCGGCGCACGACCTGAAAATCCTTTTCGCACCGGCACGGTTCGCCGCGAAAAAGCACTTCCCCCGAGTCGGGACGTAAAAGTCCCATGACCACATGCAACAGGGTGGTCTTTCCACTGCCGTTGGGGCCGTAAAGCCCGGCGCGGTCCATGTCGCCGAGACGGAAGTCGAGGGCGCCGAGCACGGCCCGGCGCATGCCGGGATAGGTAAAGCAGACCCGGCGCAGTTCCAGAAGCGGCGTCTGGGAATCGTCCATACTGATCTCCAGGGCGTTCGGCCCGGTTCACGCGGCCGGGTAATACGCCT
>JBMONM010000137.1:1558-9718 GCA_049324675.1 Thermodesulfobacteriota bacterium | reverse complement strand
GGCGATGTCAAGACGGAGACGGGGAGGTGACGTCGGCAGGCAGGCCGACGGCGTTCAGGGCGGCGGCCAAGGTGCGGGGAAGAAGGTCCAGAAGCTCGTTGAAAATCGGCTGGTTATTGAGAAAAAACCGCTGGTTCACCTCAAGTTCGATGCCCAGGTATCCCTGCGGGAAACGTTTGCGCAGTGCGGTGACGTGACCATCGGAAACACCCCGGTAGGGGGCGTTTCGCCGCACACGCAGTTCCGGCCGGGCCGCCTCGATTCCCCGCTTCCAGGCCAGGCACAGGCCCCTCTCCCCTGTCCGGCCCGGGTCGTATAACAGCCCCACATCCATGGTCCGTTCCCGACCCCGAAACACCGGCACGAAGCTGTGGGAAGACAGGTGGACCACGGTAAGCCCCACCGCGCGGGCCGCGCTCACGGCGGCCAGGGTCTCCCGGCGAAGCGGCTGATGATACCGCTTCAGGATGTCCCGGCGCAGGTCCCGAGACAGGGGTCTGGTGGTCCGGGAAAAAAGCTTCGGGTGCCCAACGGAGCGGTTCCCGTCCACCACCAGCCGGGTCACGGTGGAGAAAAAAAGCGGCGCGGCAAACGCGGCGGCAAAGCCCCGGGCCATCTCCAGGGCTCCGGCGTCATAGCCCCGATGTCCCGTGAGCCGGCCGGCCTCGGACGCGAACAGGTGGACCAGATCCGGCGGCACCTCGTTGCCGCCGTGCTCGCAGGTGACCATCACGACCACCCCGGAGGCCCGAGGGGCGTCCGACGCCTCATCCATAAAAGACCTCGCCCGCCTCCAGGCAGTCGGCCAGCCGGCCGTACACCGCCACAAGCCTCTCCCGGGACACGTCCCCGCCCAGGGCGGCCAGAATGCGCCGCGAGAGGCACCCTCGCTCCAGGATGGCCGCCAGGGGCGCGTCCCAGGCCGGATCGTGGTCCGGCAGGGGAACGCAGCGCTCGCGAAGTCGCGTCCATATCTCGCCGGCCGGGCGCGGCCGCCCGGAAATCCCCAGGGCCGCGAGATACTCCCTGTCCTCGATGCGGGCCGTATCGGCGTCTCGGACGACCAAAGCCAGGATGCCCGCCAGCCTGGCCGTGTCCATGGCCCGGAAGCGTTCCAGGTCCCCGAGGCGGCCGTCGGCCAGGGCCATGAGCGCGGCCCGGACAAGCCCGGCCACGGCCACATCCGCGGCCGGGCATTCCTGGGTGTCCAGGACCCGGATCTCGATGGCCCCCCGGTCGAAGCGGGCAATCGCCCCCCGGGCGTTCAGGAACTCGTCGCGAAGGACCCCCTCCGGGTCCAAAGGGGCCATATCCCCGTACATGCGATCCAGGATGTCCCGGCGATACGCGGCCTCGTCGAAGACCGGCTCGGGCACCACCAGCCCGGCCACGGACGGCACTCGGGCGGAGTTCTTGCCGTAAAAGCTCATCCGGCTGTCGAGGCATCCGGTGATCCGACCATCGAGGACGGGCGTCGAGGCGGCCAGGGCCGGCATGATGGGTAAAAGCAGGCGGATGGCGGCGTGCAGCCGGCCGAACTCCTCGTCCCCGCAAAAAGGCAGGTTGATATGCATGCTTTGCAGGTTGGACCAGCCGTGCCCCCGGCAACCGAAGACGCGGTCGAAAGCCGCGTATACCGGCCCGTATTCATGGGGCCACAACACCGTCTCCGCGGCCGGGTCCATGAAGGGATGTGCGCCCGTGGGCAGAAGCCTGGCCCCGTGGGGCGCCAGAAGGACGTTTATACGCCGGATGTGATCCTGGAAGGCCCCGGCCGTTCCGGCCAGCCGGGGCGTCGGCCCCGTGGTCTTGAGTTCGACGAGATGAGACACCAGTTCGTTGGACCAGGAGATGTCGGGATGCTCCACGTCCGAAACCACCGCGCCCGAGGCGTCGCGCAGGACGAGATCGGCGCGCGGCAGAACCCGCAAGGTCGCCGCGTCCACGATCATGTATTCGATCTCCAGGCCCGCAACCTGGAACAGATGGAAGGGACCGCTCACGGCAGCACGCTCCCCACGGATTTCCGGGCCTCGATGCGCCGTAAAAAGACATCCATGATGCGCAGGTACAGTTCGTCCTGGAGCACCTCGTCCTCGTAGCCGGCGTCGATGTTGGGGTTGTCGTTGACCTCGATGACGTAGACCTTCTTGCCGATCTGCTTGAGGTCCACGCCATAGAGGCCGTCGCCGATGAGGTTGGCGGCCTTGAGGGCCATGCGCACCACGGTTTTCGGGGCCTTGGCCACGGGCAGGGTCTCCACCTTGCCGTAGACCTCGCGGCCTTTGCCGTCTTTGCGCAGAATCTGCCAGTGTTTGGCGGCCATGTGGTACTTGCAGGCGAAAAGGGGCCGGCGGTCCAGGATGCCGATGCGCCAATCGAACGTGGAGGGCACGTATTCCTGGGCGATGACCAGTTCGGACTTGGACAGCAGCCGTTTGGCCTCCTTGAGGAATTTCTCCTGGTCGCGGACCAGGACCACGCCCTGGGAAAAGGCGCTGTCGGGCTGCTTGAGCACGCAGGGCAGCGTGAATTCAGACAGGGCCTGATCGATGTTCTTGCTGTGCAGAATAAGCGTCTTGGGCACCGGCACCCGGTAGCGGGTCATCAACTCCGCCAGGTAGACCTTGTTCGAACAGCGCAGGATGGATTCCGGGTCGTCGATGACCACCAGTCCCTCGGCCAGGGCCTTGCGGGCGATGCGGTAGGTGTGGTGGTCCACACTTGTGGTTTCGCGGATGAACAGGGCGTCGAATTCGGAGAGGCGGTTGGAGTCGTCGCGGGTGATCAGTTCCGTGCCAAGACCCACGGTCTCGGCGGCCTTGACGAACTTTTTGAGGGCCTTCTGGTCGGACGGAGGGTGTTTTTCCGCCGGATCGTAGAGAATGGCCAGATCGTACCGGTTGACGGGCCTTTTGGGGATGACCAACTTTTTCCCGGCGAAAAACTCCGAGGCCACGGACTGGGCGAAATCCCGGTCCTGAGCGGGGATGTCCTTGACGCTTATGGGCGAGATGTTCTGCAGGTTCCAAAAGGACGAGCAGCTGAAATCGGCGCGCAAAAACGGGGTCGGGAACAGCTTGAAGAGCCTGGAGGCCACGGGTTCGAACATCCTGTCCGGGGTCTTGCCGAAATAGATGTTCACGCTGATCTTGCGGGGTTCCTGATCGGCCAGTTGCCGGCCGATGACTTCCTCCAACTCGTCCGAGGCCAGACGGATGATGGCCTGGGACTTCATGTCCTGGATGGTCACGATGTTCGGGACGGGCTTGTGTCCCCGGGCCTCGGCCAGAAGCGAGACGTAGTAGCCGATACTCTGGTAGCGGTAGGATCGGCAGAGGTTGAAGATCTTGACGCCCTTGAGCGCCGGAAAGGATTCGTCCGCCAGATAGGACCGGGCGGCCACAGGCTCCACTCCGGAAAAAACCAGCGAACATTCCTCGGGATTTTCGATGACCACCAGAACGGACACGTTCTATCTCCTCGATTTTCGCTTTTTCTTTTTGATGCGGCGCGGAAAGACCACCAGCATGTTGGCATCGTAGGTCAGCACGCCGAGCATGATGGCGCAGATAAGCCGGTTGAGCGGCACGTCGTAATACTGGCCCTCGCTCATGGGGTTGGGCAGGAGCGGATCGGCGATGCGGGTGGTGCGGGCCTCGCGATGATAGCCGCTTATGACCACGAAGTGCCCCGAGGGTTCCCCGCGCACGTCGTCGTAAATGATCCGCCCGTTTTCGTCGTCGCGCTCCCTGGGGGTGCGGTACAGGTAGGTGGCCGAAAGGCCGGTCAGGATGGGCAGTCCCCGGGTCAGAAGGGTCCTGATGAGCGAGGCCGTCAAATCCTCGAAGACGATCTGGCCGCCTCGCCGCAGAAAACGCATGTAGGCCCGGGCGGCCAGACGCTGCTTGGGGTCCTCGGTGACCTTGAGCCGCTCGGTCAGCCGCGAGGCCAGGTCCGGAGAGCCCGGACCGAACCAGGAGGGATCGAAGACCCGCAGGTTGAAGGTGTAGAGCCTGGCCCCGTAGCCCCTGGACAGGGCGTGATTGCCCAGGAGCACCCCCAGGGTGCCCCCGCCCTCCAGGGTGGGAACCTCGCGGATGACCCGATCCAGGGGGATGCGGTCCCCATAATAATGATAGACGGCATGCAGGCAGGTGGGCCCGCAGGTGGTGTCGTCCGGCTGGGGAAGAATTTCGACGCCGAGTTTGGATTCCATGGGATTGGCCCGGATGCCTGGGCTCCGGAACGAGCGGATGAGACACCCAAAGGACCGTGCTTGTCAAACATCGGATACGAAAAAATCCGCCAAAAATGAAACTAATCTTTGACGGACCCCCGGCTGACACATTATGCAAGTTTCCCCTCCACGCACGCGTGTCGGGAAATTTACAATTTTGGGGGAAGCCATGTGCCGTCTTTTCGCCCTCACCAGCCAGGAACCGGTTTCGCCCCTTCTGGCCGTCAACGCCTTAAACGTCATGAAGGAAGGCCATGACGGTTCCGGCGTGGGGTTGTATTTGAACGGGCTCGGCGGTCCCTTCGGGCAGATGCGCGACTGTCCCATCCTCTCGGGCATCTTCACCGAAAAGGGCCTGCGGCTCCTGGACGAATACGCCATGAGCAAAGGATTTCTGGCCAAGCACAGTGTGGCCATCATGCCCAAAAACGAGCCTCCGGCCGGAACGCCCAGGCGGGGCACCTATCTGGCCCGGGCCTATGAAGCGTCCACCGAGTGGAAGGACATGCCCCGGGAAAAACGCGAGGCGGCCCTGGTCCAGGCCCGCCTGGACCTGCGCCGCATGGGCCAGGACAACGAGGACATCAAGGTCTTCAGTTTCTGGCCGGACACGGTCATGATCAAGGAAGTCGGCGATCCGGTGGCCATCGCCGAATATCTGGGCCTGGACAGGGAGGAACTCTACGCCCGGCGCATCCTGGCCCAGGGACGGCAGAACACCAACTATGCCATCAATCTCTATGCCTGCCACCCCTTTTTCATCCAGGGCATAAGCACCATGACCAACGGCGAGAACACGGCCTTCGTACCCATCCGGGAATACCTTTCTTCCCGGGGCGTCACCGGATACGAGGGCTATCAGTCCGACTCCGAGGTGTTCACCCACATTCTGCATTTCACCCTGAAACGGCTGGGACTCGGGATCGACGCCTACAAGCACGTCATCACCCCCTTAACCGACGCGGAACTGGAGGCCCACACCGACCGGGCCTTCCTGATGAACCTCAAGCACATCTGCCGCAAGTTGATCATCGACGGCCCCAACTGCGTCATCGGCTGCACGCCGGACGGCAGCATGTTCATGGTTCAGGACAGAAAGAAGCTCAGGCCCGGAGTGGTGGGCGGCCGCCCCGGCATCTTCGCCTTTTCGTCGGAGATATGCGGGCTCAACGAGGCCATCCCCAACCGTGACCGGACCAAGGATTTTCAACCCATGTATCTCGATACGGCCATTGTCGGGCCGGATTGCCGCGAGGTGAAGATATGCCGTCAGAGCCAGTCATTACCCCTTCCACACTGAGCCTTAAGGACCTCCCATGGGTGCTGACCTGGGACAAGGATACCTGCACCCTGTGCGGCCGGTGTACCGCCGTGTGTCCGGTCAACGCCATCGAGCTCGGCGTCTTCCGCAAACGGGAGATCGCCACCTCGCCGGGGCTCAAGAACAAACCCGGACAGAGCGTCACGGTCTACCACGGCATCCGCCAGCGCACGGATCCGGCCTACCGATGCATCGGATGCGGCATGTGCAACATGGTCTGCCCCAATAACGCCATCCGCCCCCTGCACCAGCCCGAGGCCACCACCCTCAAGTTCCATAATAACAGGGGCGGACAACCGCGAACCCGTGGCGGACGTCGCAACGATCCCGGCAGCCTGCTCGACCAGATCAAGTTCATCCGCATCTCCATGCTCACCGACCCGGCGCTCGACGCGGGACGCCACGAATTCGAACTGCGGACCCTCATCGGCCGGATCCAGCCGCCCGAGGAAGGCCTTGCGGCCTTTGCCGAAAACCGCTGGACCCCGCCGGTGCGCGAGATATATCCGCTTTTGATCGGCGGCATGTCGTTTGGCGCGCTCTCCCCCAACATGTGGGAAGGCCTGCAGATGGGCGTGGCCTACTTGAACGAGGAGTTGAACATGCCCGTGCGCATGTGCACCGGCGAGGGCGGCTGCCCTCCCCGGCTCCTGCGCTCCCGCTTCCTCAAATACGTCATCCTGCAAATCGCCAGCGGCTATTTCGGCTGGGACGAGATCATCCACGCCATCCCAGAAATGAAGGAAGACCCCTGCGCCATCGAGATCAAGTACGGCCAGGGGGCCAAGCCCGGCGACGGCGGGCTTCTGATGTGGCACAAGGTCAACAAGCTCATCGCGGCCATCCGGGGCGTGCCCCCGGGCGTAAGCCTGCCGAGCCCGCCCACACATCAGACCAAGTACTCCATCGAGGAGGCCGTGGCCAAGATGATCCAGTCCATGTCTATGGCCTGGGGATTCAGGGTCCCGGTCTATCCCAAGATATCCGGCACCACCACGGCCGGCGCGGTCTTAAACAACCTGGTGCGCAACCCCTTCGCCGCGGCCCTGGCCATCGACGGCGAGGACGGCGGCACCGGCGCGGCCTATGCCGTGTCCATGGACCACATGGGCCATCCCATTGCCTCCAACCTGCGCGACTGCTACCTGTCCCTGGTGGAACAGGGCCGCCAGAACGAGATTCCGCTCATTGCCGGCGGCGGGATCGGCAAAAACGGCAACCTGGCGGCCAATGCAGCGGCGCTGATCATGCTCGGGGCCAGTGCCGTGCAGGTCGGCAAGTTCATCATGCAGTCCGCGGCGGGTTGCGTCGGCTCGGAGGTCGACCGCTGCAACGTGTGCAACATCGGCGTGTGCCCAAAGGGCATCACCTCCCAGGACCCCAGGGTGTATCGTCGCCTGGACCCGGAAAAGGTGGCCGAACGCCTGGTGGACACCTTCGTGGCCTTCGACGTGGAGCTCAGAAAGATCGTGGCCCCGCTCGGCCGCTCCACCTCGCTGCCCATCGGCATGTCCGACGCCCTGGGGATCAATGACTACCACGCCGCCGAGCGGCTCAAGATCAAATACGTGATCTAGGACCGTACGTACCGGCACGGCATCGACTGAAACGTCACCGGCGTACATCCGTCGCCGTTGGAGACCATACATGGCTACACATTCTTCGACGACCATTCACATCAGCGGCCAGGAGAACGGCCGCCGCGTCGAATCGCGCATCCTTGAGGAACGCATCCAACGCGCCGTCACCCAGGGCGCCCGCGATCTGGCCATCGAGGCCCACGGCCAGCACGGCCTGGGCGGCCGGCTGTGGATATCCGAAAAGGAACCCGTCACCGTGGCCATCACCGGTTCGGCCGGGCAACGCGTGGGGTCCATGGGCTTCCCCAATACCCGCATCGAGGTCCTGGGGCCAGCCTCCGACGACGTGGGCTGGCTCAACGCCGGGGCCGAGATCGTGGTCCACGGCAACGCCTCCAACGGCTGCGCCAACGCCATGGCCCAGGGCAGGGTCATGGTCGGCGGCAACATCGGGGCCCGGGGCATGACCATGACCAAGGCCAACCCCCGCTTCACCCCGCCCGAACTGTGGGTCCTCGGGTCGGCCGGCGACTCCTTCGCCGAATTCATGGCCGGGGGCACGGCCGTCATTTGCGGCCACAACCCCCAGGACCCGGAAAACGTCCTCGGCTTTCGCCCCTGCGTGGGCATGGTCGGCGGACGCATCTTCGTGCGCGGTCCCCACAAGGGTTTTTCCCAGAAGGACGCCCGCCTGGAGCCCATAAGCGACCAGGATTGGGACTGGCTGACCACCAATCTGCGCGGCTTTCTCAAGGCCGTCCGCCGTCCGGAACTCCTCGACGCCCTGACCGTGCGCGAGCAGTGGCAGCAGATCGTGGCCAAAAGCCCCTACGAGAAATCCAATTCCGCCCGGCGCTCCCTGGCCGATTTCCGGTCCCAGGTCTGGGACCGGGAACTGGGCATGGGCGGCCTGATCGGCGACCTGACCCCGCTTGACAGAAGCCCCATCCCGCTCATCGTCTCCGGCGAACTGCGCCGGTTCGTGCCCGTGTGGGAAAACAAAGTCCGCAAGGCCCCCT
>JBMONM010000137.1:0-1548 GCA_049324675.1 Thermodesulfobacteriota bacterium | reverse complement strand
CACGGGCATCCCCGTACAGCAGCGCTGGCAGCTCATCCGCGACGGCCAGGTGGACGAGGCCGTGGACCTGGCCCTGGCCTACACCCCCTTCCCGGCCACGGTCTGCGGCTACCTGTGCCCGCACCTGTGCATGCAGGGCTGCACCCGCTCCACCAAGAGCATGATCCCGGTGGACATCACCTTTCTGGGCAAGGCCGGAGTCAACAGCAAGGTCCCCACCCTGCCCGAACTCTCCGGCAAGAAGGTGGCCGTCATCGGCGGCGGCGCGGCCGGCATCTCCGCAGCCTGGCAGATACGCCTCCAGGGCCACGAGGCCGTCATCCACGACATGGACGCCACCCTCGGCGGCAAGCTGACCTCGGCCATCCCGAACACCCGCATCCCCAAGGAAGTCCTGGACGCCGAACTTGAGCGCGTCCGCCAGGTGCTGCCCCACGTGCACCTCAAGCACAGGCTGACGAAAGACGAGTTCCAGGGCATCGTGGACACCCACGACTTCACCGTCCTGGCCGTGGGCGCCCAGAAGCCCCGGGTCCTGCCCGTTCCCGGCGCGGACAAGGCCATCCCGGCCCTGACCTTCTTAAAGATGGCCAAGAAAGGCCAGGCCAAGCCCGGCAAGCGCCTGGTCATCGTCGGCGCGGGCAACGTGGGCTGCGACGTGGCCACCGAGGCCGCCCGGTTCGGGGCAGAGGACATCACGCTCATCGACATCCAGAAGCCCGCCGCCTTCGGCAAGGAAAAAATCGACGCCGAGGCCGTGGGTGCCAAGTTCCGCTGGCCCTGCTTCACCAAGGAAATCACCGACGAGGGACTGGTCCTGACCACCGGCGAACTCATCCCCGCCGATACCGTGGTCTTCTCCATCGGCGACCAGCCCGACCTGGATTTCCTGCCCCCCGCCATCGCCCAAAACCGAGGCTATGTGGTGGTCAACGACCAGGGCCAGACCTCGGAATCCAAGGTCTTCGCCATCGGCGACATCGTAAAACCCGGCCTTCTGACCGACGCCATCGGCGCGGGCCGCAGGGCCGCCCTGGCCATCGGCGACATGCTCGCCGGCCGACGCCCCACCCCCGATACCCGGGAAACCATCGCCTATTCGCGCATCAAGCTGGAATACTTCGATCCGCGCCTGCCTTCCTTCTCGGACATGGGACAGTGCGCCTCGGAGTGCTCCTCGTGCGGCTCCTGCCGGGACTGCGGCATGTGCGAGGCCATCTGCCCGCGCGGGGCCATCTCCCGCAAGGCCCTGGAAGGCAAGAACTTCGAGATGGTCTGCGACGCCGAGAAATGCATCGGCTGCGGCTTCTGCGCCGGCGTGTGCCCCTGCGGCGTCTGGACCATGTTCCCCAACACCCCCATGGGATAAGCAAGATACCCCGGGGGGGATCATCCCCCCCGGACCCCCTGACTCCGGTCAGTCGCGAAGGCCGGCTGCACGCGCGCTTCCCCGAAGCCCCGGCGGCAAAGCCGGAATTCATCCCCGACGCCGAGCGCCGCATGAGCGACGTGGCCGGAGGCTTCCCCCTGCAGGAGGAGGACGGACCG
>JBMONM010000136.1:0-9764 GCA_049324675.1 Thermodesulfobacteriota bacterium | reverse complement strand
CGGCCAGAATGCGATCCGTGGCCGGAATGTCCCGGTCCCGAATCTCGGGGATATGTCCCAGGGTCTGCAGGACATGCCGGGTGGTGTCCACCAGCCGATCCTGTTCGTAGGCGAAAAGACGCACCAGGGACATAAGGCGCTCCCGGGACTCCTCCATGGCCGCCTGACGCTGCCGGAATCCGGCATACACGGCCAGCCCCAGGGCTGGGACCAGAACCAGCAGGACGAGGATGAACAGTTGGTTGCGAAGGCCCGGGGGCCGGGAAAAAAGGCGTCGCATAGACGGCCTGCTCCTTAAGGAAACCACGCGGCATATGCAAGAGTGTCGGCCATCGGACAAGCCTCCGCCATGGATTCTAGCACAAATCCCATTCTTTCCAAGAGGGGGGAAGCCCCCCCGTAGCGTGCCGATATTGCGGAGGATCGCCCGCAAGAAGGGCGGATCGTTTGCCTCCGGCGGGGAAGTGGTCTATCGTGCGGGACACTGGGAACACTTCCGTGACGCACGCGTCCGACCCTGCAGGAGCGATGCCATGAGCCCCACATTTCGCAAGACGACCGAGGAAAAGACTCCGGCCGACACTTTCGAAAACGTCCCGACCTCCGGTCCCCGGCCCGATCCCGAGGACTGGTTTTTGCCTGAGGACACCAGGCGCGACGTGACCCGGCTTTTCGAACGGCTGACCGGGCCGGTGGTCCTGGAACTTTTTGTCTCGCCCGACCAGAACGCGCCCTACAACGAATACCTGGTCAAATTCACCCGCGACCTGGGTCGGTTGGACGCCCGCATCGAGACGCGCACCTTCGACCTTTCCGAAAAGGAGGCCGAAAAACGGGGCGCGACCTTCTCGCCCACCCTGCTTTTTTCTCCGGACACCTACGCCGTCCGCTACCTGGGCGCGCCGCTCGGCGAGGAGGTGCGCACCTTCATGGAGGTCCTTCTGCGCGTCTCGGCCGGGCAAAGCGGCCTGTCCGAGGCCTCGAAAAAACGGCTGGCCGCCCTGAAGGACCCGCGCCGGGTCACGATCTTCGTCAACCCGGCCTGCCCCTATTGCCCGGGACAGGTCCTAAACGCCTTCCGCTGCGCCATCGAGCGCCCGGATCTG
The DNA here is from genome assembly GCA_049324675.1 of Thermodesulfobacteriota bacterium. GTDB lineage: Bacteria > Desulfobacterota > Desulfovibrionia > Desulfovibrionales > Desulfovibrionaceae > Desulfolutivibrio. Next base: position 8,658 of record JBMONM010000136.1, on the reverse strand, counting down.
GTGTCCGCAGTGTGCGTCGACGCGGCCCAGCACACCCAGGCGGCCTTGGAACACGGCGTGGGCTCGGTGCCCCACACCGTAATCGAGGACCCCGAGGGCAGCCTGGCCCCCCTGTCCATCCTGGGGCTCGAACCGGAAGACCGCTTCGTGGACGAACTGGTGACCATGCGCTCCACCCCCCTCCAGGCCGACGCGGCCGGGACCCAGGGGCGCGGCGAGGCGGGACGGGAGCTCAGAGAGGTGGACGTGGTGGTGGTCGGCGGCGGACCGGCCGGGCTCACGGCCGGGATGTACGCGGCCCGGGGCGGGCTGTCGGCCGTGGTCCTGGAAAAGGGCATGGCCGGGGGGCAGGTGGCCGTGACCCCGCAGGTGGAGAACTATCCGGGATTCGCCGCGGTGCCCGGGGCCAGGCTCATGGAGATGGTGGCGGACCAGACGAGGCGGTACGTGCCGGTCGTCGAGGGCGCGGGGGTCGCCGAGATCAAGATCGGCCGCCGGATCGAGGTGTTCGCGGGCGACGTCACCTACCTGTGCCGGGCGCTGATTCTGGCCACGGGCGCGACCTGGCGCAGGCTGGGCATTCCGGGCGAGGACCGCTATTTCGGGCGCGGGGTCAGCGCCTGCGCGGCCTGCGACGGCTATCTGTACAAGGACGCGGCCGTGGCCGTGGTCGGCGGCGGCAACACCGCCCTGACCGAGGCCTTGCATCTGGCCCGGCTGGGGGCCGAGGTCACGGTCATCCACCGCCGCGACGCGTTTCGGGCCGAGAAGCACCTGGTGGACGCCCTTGAGAAGGAGGGCGTGGCGGTGGTCTGGAACACGGTGGTGGAGGAGGTCCTGGGCGACGACGCGGGCGTCAACCGGATCCGGGTGCGAAACGTCGCCGACGGAAATACCCGGGAGTTGCCTGTCCGGGCGCTTTTTGTCGCCGCGGGCTACATCCCGGTCACGGACTTGGCCCGGGACATCGGGGTGGCCCTGGACGCATCGGGATACATCACGGTGGACCGGGGCATGCGCACGAGCATCCCCCGGGTGTACGCCTGCGGGGACGTGACCGGCGGGGTGCGCCAGATCGTGACCGCCGTGGGCCAGGGGGCCACGGCGGCCCTTTCGGCCTTCGAGGACATTTCACACCCGTACTGGAAGCGGGGGGAGCGCTGAACCCGGCACGCGGCGCATCGAATCCGCCGAAAACGTCGAACGGCCCCGGGACCGTCCCGGAGCCGTTCGAGCGTAAGGGGTGAGGGGGAAAGCGGCTAATAGGCCTCTTCGTACTCCAGGTCGTCCTTGGTCACCGGATGCCGGAAGGTGCGGAAGTTCCAGATCTGGTAGGCGATGACCACGGGCACGAACACCAGGGCCACCCCGAGCATGATCGACAGCGTCAGGGGCGAGGAGGCCGAATTCTCGATGGTCATGCTGTAGGCCGGATCGATGCTCGACGGCAGAAGGGCCGGGAAGATGCCGATGACCCCGAACAGGGCCGTGCCGGCGATCATGACCGCCGAGGCCCCCCAGGCCGCCCAGCTTCTGTCCTTGGCCGCATACAGCTTGGTCAGCACCAGGCCGACCACGGGAATGAGCAGGATGACGAACAGGATCGGGGAGTTGAGATAGTTGTTGAAGAGCTTGGTGTAGAACATGCTTAAGATCAGAAAGAGCACGATCCACCCGGCCATGATCGGCCACAGCCTGCCGGCCATGGCCATGGCCCGGCCGCGCAGGTCGCCCTCGGACTTGTTGGCCAGCCACAAGGCCCCGTGGTGGGCGAACAAAAGGACGAACAGGATCCCGCCGGCCAGACCGTAGGGATTGAGCAGGGTGAAGAGGTTGCCCTGGAAGATGTGGTCCTGGTCGATGGGGATGCCCATGAAGATGTTGGCGAAGGCCACGCCCAGAAGCAGGGCCGGGGCGAAGCTGCCCAGGAACAGACAGGTGTCCCACAGCTTCTTCCAGCCCGGGCTCTCCACCTTGCCCCGGAATTCGAAGCACACCCCGCGCACGATCAGCGCGAACAAAAGCAGCATAAGCGCCGAATACAACCCCGAGAACATGACCGCGTAGGTGGTCGGGAAGGCCGCGAAGGTCACTCCGCCGGCGGTGATCAGCCACACCTCGTTGCCGTCCCAAAACGGCCCCATGGCGTTGTAGAAGATGCGTTTTTCGCCCTCGTCGCGGGCCATGAAGGGCAAAAGCGTGCCCAATCCCAGGTCGAAGCCGTCCAGGACGAAATACACGGCCCACAACACGCCCCACAACACGAACCAAATGGTACCGAGATCCATGGCCTTCTCCTTTTGCTTCGGCCACCCCGCCGGTCTGCCGGCCGGCGGCGGCCCACGGCCTCACTGCATTGTTTTTCGTGGCGTCCCGTGTGGCGATCGCCGCTTTCCGGCCTCGTGGCCCGGGAGGCGGCCGCCCCTGGTCTTCATGTCATGCGACGCCACGGTCCATGTCCCTGCCGGGGCCACGCTATGCCGGGCTTTTCCTGGCGTACTTGGACAACAGGTAGATGTCCAGGGCGGCCAGGAGCACATACGCCACCACGAAGGCCGCCAGGCTCACGGCCACCTGGGAGGCGGCGATGGGAGAAACGGCGTCCTTGGTGCGCATGAGCCCGTACACGATCCACGGCTGCCGGCCCACCTCGGCCACGGCCCAGCCGGCCTGGAGCGCCAGGTACGGCACCGGGATGGCGTAGACCATAAGCCGCAGGTAGCCGGGACTCTCGAGCAGCCTGCCGCGCTTGGCGAAGCCCCAGGCGGCCAGAAGGATCATGAGCGTGCCGAGTCCGACCATGAGCCGGAAGGACAAAAAGGTCAGGGTCACGGGCGGCCGGTCCTCGGGGGCGAAGTCCTTCAATCCCTTGACCTCGGCGGAGGGGTCGCTGAAGGCGAGAATGCTCAGCATGCTGGGGATGCCGATGGCCTCCACGGTGTTTTTCTCGTTTTTCTCGTCCGGGATGGACAAGAGGTACATGGGCACGTTCTTTCCGGTTTCCCAGTGCGATTCCATGGCCGCGAGCTTGGCCGGCTGGAACCTGGCCACCTCGTTGCCGTGGCTGTGGCCCTGCAGGGCCACCAGGATGGAGGCCGCCAGGCCGAAGGCCGCGCCGATGCGGAAGGACTTGGTGAAAAAGTCGATGTTCTGCTTGCGCAGAAGGTGCCAGGCGGACACGCCCATGACGAAGAACCCGGCCAGGGTGTAGGCCCCCGTGACCGTGTGGAAATACTGGCTCCAGGCGAAGCCGTTGGTGACGACGTCGGTGAAGCTGGACAACTCGGCCCGGCCGTTGCGGATTTCATAGCCCACCGGGTGCTGCATGAACCCGTTGGCCAGGATGATCCATACCGCCGAGAGGTTGGCGGCAAAGGCCACGATCCAGATACAGGCCGCGTGCATTTTCTTGGACAGCTTGTTCCAGCCGAAGATCCAGACGCCGAGGAACGTGGATTCCAGGAAAAAGGCCGCCGTGGCCTCGACGGCCAGAAGCGACCCGAAGATGTCGCCCACGTAGGTCGAATAGCGCGACCAGTTGGTGCCGAACTGGAATTCCAGGGTGATGCCCGTGACCACGCCCAGGGCGAAGTTGATCAGAAACAGTTTCCCCCAGAATTTGGCCATTTTCTTGTACGTCTCGTCGCCCGTGCGCACGTACTTGGTCTCCATGTAGGCCACCAGGATGGAGAGCCCCAAAGTCAACGGCACGAAGATGAAGTGAACGAACGTGGCAAAGGCGAACTGCAATCGTGAAAGCATCAGGGTGTCCATGCTACTCTCCTTTCCCCTCCGGGGTTTGGCCGCGCCCCATGGGGAGCGTCCCGGACAACGCTTCCACGGCGCGCGACTCCTCTTCCACCAACTGGGCCAGATTTATCCCGTCCAACATGCCCCGCAACTGCCTGCAGGCCCGCCCCCACACCCTGTGCACCGGACAGATGGGGCGACGGTCGCAGGAGTCCGGCAGGTGCACGCAGTCGTTGAGGAAAATCTCTCCGTCCACGGCCTCGACAACCCGCAAAAGCGATATCTTTTCGGGATCGCCGGCCAGTTCGTAGCCGCCGCGCGAGCCCTGACGGATGGTGATAAGCCCCGCCCTGGCCAGGGTCTGGGCCACCTTGCCCAGGTACTGGGCCGGAATGTCCATGGCCTCGGCGATCTCCTTGCGCGGCACCACTCCACGCTGCGCATGCAGCGCCAGGTACAGCAGGCAGCGAACGCCGTAGTCTCCCGATCGGGTAAGGCGCATTGCATATCCCTTGTAACGTTTTTTGAGGCGAGTTCACGCCTTTTTTCACGGGGCGTCCGGGGACCTCCCCCGGGCCGCCGCCCTTCCCTGATCCGCCTTCCGGGGGAACAGGTCGGGAATAAAAATCGGATATATCGGACTCGTTTTGTCCTATATTGAAATCTCCACCCCCTGTCAACGGCTTTCGTGAAAAATATATCGTGGTTGGAACCGTTGCCTTCGGCGTCTCCATTGGGTATGCGGTGGTTGGATCGACATCGCGACCGGTCGGTTTGCCGGACGGCGCCCCCAGACGGCTCCCTTCCAGGTCCCATTCAACAAGGACGCGACATGAGCTCCATGAACTTCAATTTCCTGTGCGGCGACCCGCCGTCGGCCTCGTCCCGCAGCGTGGGCATCATCGGGGCCGGACCGTCGGGCCTGGCCGCCGCCGGCTACCTGTCCTGCCTGGGCTACCAGGTCGAGGTCTACGACAAGCTGCCCAAGGCCGGGGGGCTGATGCTCTTCGGCATCCCGGGGCACCGCATTCCCAAGGAGCGGGTGGAGGCCGGGGTCCGGCGGATGTCCAAGAAATACGGGGTGGTATTCCACTCCAGGACCAAGATTTGCTGTAGCGCGCCGCTGCACGAGGAGGAGGGCGACCATTTCTGCTCCGATGTGCGGGGCCTCGGCGACCTGGTCAAGAAACATGACGCCATCATCATCTGCACCGGGTCCTGGCGGTCGCGCCGCCTGGGCATCCCCGGCGAGAACCTGCCCGGGGTCATGGCCGGGCTGGAGTTTCTGTTCCCCATCCGGGCGGCCGGATACGCCGGGCCGCACATCCAGGCCCCGGACGTGGCCGGCAAGACCGTGGTGGTCCTCGGCGCGGGGCATTCGGCCGTGGATGTGGCCCACAGCGCCGTGTTCCTCGGCGCGGCCAAGGTGCATCTGCTCTACCGGCGGACCCGCAACGAGGCCCCGTGCGGCTCCTACGAGATCGACCGGCTGGTGGAGATGGGCGTTGCCTGGCACGAATCCGTCACCCCCCTGCGTTTTCTGGGCGAGGAGCGGATCACGGGGGTGGAGGTGTCCGAAAAAAGGCTCGGTGAGCCGGGCCCGGACGGCAGGCGGTGCGCCCTGCCCGGCGACGGGATCGTGACCGTGATCGAGGCCGACCTGGCGGTCACGGCCATCGGCGAGACGGCCACGCCGCCGTTCGCCAAGGAACTGGGGCTGGAGAACGTGCGCAAAGGCGAGGTGCGCTGGCTGCACATGACCGACATCGAGAACGTGTTCGTGGCCGGCGACGCCTTAACCGGCCCCTCGAAGATCGGCAAGGCCGTGTACAGCGGCCTGCGCGCGGCCCGTTCCCTGGCCAACTGGCTGGACCTCAAGGACCAGGACCGGCTGGCCGACTATCCTTACGACGACCTGGTGGCCCGGGAGGCGGAACGCTTTCCCGGCGGCCGCCTGCATCGGTAGGCCATCATGGTGAGCAAGCAGAAGGTTCTGTATATCGACTATTCCACCTGCATCGGGTGCGAGACCTGCGAATACGTGTGCCGGTTCGTGCACGACACCCCGCGCATCCACATGATGCGCACGGCGTCCGGGGTCATGGCCCCGCTGTACTGCCGCCATTGCGAACAGCCCAACTGCGCCAAGGTGTGCAAACGCGGGGCCATCGTGCGTGACGTCGATGGGGCCATGATCCTGCAGCCGCAACTGTGCCGGGGCTGCGAGACCAGGCAGTGTCTTCTGGCCTGTCCGTATGGGGCCATGTTCGAGACCGACACCGGGGTGATGCTGTCGAAGTGCGACCTGTGCGCCGGGAGGCGGCAGATCGGGCTGCCTCCGGCCTGCCTGGAGATGTGTCCGTGCGGGGCGATCCATTTCGTGGCCCGCGGGGACATCCCGAAGATCGAGACGCAAAAGGCCCGGGAGGCCTGCGAGCGGGTCATGGGGCACCTCAGGCCGGGAAAGGCCAGGGAGGGGGAGTAGGGCCGGCGGGAAAGCGACGGGGAAAGCGGCGCGCCAAGAAAGGGAAAAGGGCTGTCAGGCGATGTCCGTCGTCCCCTACAACCCCGTCTCGGCCTGGGCGATCTCCCCGATGTTCCCGGACGGATACTTCAGGCGCAAAAAGAAATACCGGTCGACCACCCGAAGCACATAGTCCTTGGTCTCGTCGAAGGGCGGCACGCCGCCATGCCGGGCCACGGCCTCCGGACCCGCGTTGTACGCCGCCAGGGCCATGACCTCGGTCTCGAAGCGGTCCAGCATGGCCCGCAGGTACCGGATGCCGGCATCGATGTTCTTTTCCTCGTCAAAGGGGTCGGAAAGCCCTAAAAGCCGCTGGGTGTCGGGCATGATCTGCATCAGCCCCTGGGCCCCCTTGGGCGACACCGCATAGCGGTTGAACCGCGACTCCTGCTCGATCAGCGAATACACCAGCCTGGGGTCCACCCCGTATTTCACGCTGTACCGGTTCACCAGCTCGATCAGCCGGCCGGAGCGGATCAGCTCCGGATAGCGCCGGGACACGGAGGCGCGTTCCGCGCCGTCCGCCGCCTTCCGCCTGCCCCGCCTGCTCTCGCGCATGGCCGCGGCCGCGCCCACACCCGGGGCCGTCACCAACGAACCGCGTATCTCCGTGGCCGCGACGGGCGCGGTGGACATCTTCGGACCGCCGGCCCAGCCCCACGCCGCGCACCACAGCACGCCCAGCGCCGCCACAAGCGGTCCCGCACCGGCCATCCGCAGCCGGGGGCGTCGTCCGACACTGCCGTCACTCATGATCATCATGTCCTCTCCCGCCCCCCATATCCTTTCGCGTCCCGGCCGGCAACGCGTCCAGGCCCCCAAATCGCCGCCCAAATTGCCTTAAACCCCGTTGTGCGCTATTGCACGCTTCGCGCCAAGCGCCCAAAAACCTCCAGACGCCCCGGGATCACGCCATGACGAACCTCTTTCGCAGCCTGCCGGCCATGGACGCCGTCCTTGACCGCCTGATCGCCCAAAAGACCTACGACACCCTGCCCAGGCCGCTTTTGCGCGAGGCCGCGGAACGCTTCCTGGACCTGGTGCGCGAGGAGATCCGCGCCGGTGTCCACAGCAGCGAGGCCGTCCTGACCCTGGAGGCCCTGTTTCCCCGCCTGGCGGCCTTCGTCGCCGTGCACACCCGGCCCCATTTCCGTAGGGTCCTAAACGCCACGGGCGTGGTGGTGCACACCAACATGGGCCGCTCGCTTCTGGCCGAGGCCGCCGTGGCCGCCGTGGCCGAGGCCGCCTCCCGCTACTCCAACCTCGAATTCGACCTGAAAACGGGCGAACGCGGCAGCCGCTACGCCCATGTCGAGGACATCCTGAAAACCCTGACCGGGGCCGAGGCCGCCCTGGTGGTCAACAACAACGCCGCCGCCGTGCTCATCATCCTGGACACCCTGGCCAAGGGCCGCGAGGTCATCGTCTCCAGGGGCCAACTCGTGGAGATCGGCGGCTCCTTCCGCATCCCCGAGATCATGGCCAAAAGCGGGGCGATCTTAAAGGAGGTCGGGGCCACCAACCGCACCCACCGCCACGACTACGAAAACGCCGTCACCCCGGAGACCGCCGCCCTGCTCAAGGTCCACACCTCCAACTTCCGGATCATCGGCTTCACCAAGGAGGTTCCGCTCAAGGAACTCAAGGAGATCGGGGCGAAACACAACCTGCCGGTCATCGAGGACCTGGGCTCGGGCAACCTCTTCGACTTCGCCGCCCTCGGCCTGGGCCAGGAACCCACGGTGCAGCGGGTGGTGGCCGACGGCGCGGACGTGGTCAGCTTCAGCGGCGACAAGGTCCTGGGCGGCCCGCAGGCCGGCATCATCGTGGGCAAAAAGACCTACATCGACCGCATCAAGAAAAATCCCCTGAACCGGGCCCTGCGCATCGACAAGATGACCCTGGCGGCCCTGGAGGCCACGCTTCGCCTGTACCTGGACCCGGCCCTGGCCGCCGGAAAGGTTCCGACCATCGCCCTTATCGCCCAGTCCGCCGAGACGCTGCGCAAAAAGGCCCGCAGGCTTGCCGGCATCATCGCAAAGGCCGCCCCGGGCCTGGTGACCGCGGCGGTCCGGCCCGGCACGTCCCGGGTGGGCGGTGGCGCGTTCCCCGAACAGGACCTGCCCACGACCCTCGTCGCCGTCACCCCGGCGAACCCCGACATCTCGGCCGCCTGTCTGCGCGAACGCCTGCTGGCCACGGACCCGCCCATGGTGGCCCGCATCGAGGACGACGCCCTGTGCCTGGACCCGCGCACCTTGGCCGACGACGAACTGGCCCTGGCGGCAAAGGTCCTGGCCCAGGCCCTGGCGTAGGACGGGGGGGGGGGGGGGGGGGGGGGGGGGGGGGGGGGGGGGGGGGCCGCGCCCCCCGCGGGGGGGGCG
>JBMONM010000135.1:0-10071 GCA_049324675.1 Thermodesulfobacteriota bacterium | reverse complement strand
GGCGGGGGGGGGGCGCCCCCCCCCCCCCCCCCCCCCACGACAGGAGAAGGCCGAATATGAGAAGAAGACGTTTCAATGCGGCTGTCCGATCATTGGTTGATGAATTCCTTGAGTTCCTTGCCGGGACGGAAGAACGGCAATTTCTTGGGGGCCACGGTGACCATGTCTCCGGACTTGGGGTTGCGGCCGGTATAGCCCTTGTAGTTTTTGATCTTGAAGCTGCCGAACCCCCGTATCTCCACCCGGTCCTCGCTGATCAGCGCCTGCTTGACGGATTCGATGAAGGCGTTGACGATGTCCGAGGCCTCGTCCACGTGAAGGTCCCTGGACTCGGCCAGGGTTTTGATGAGTTCGCTTTTGTTCATGTCGTGTTCCCTTGAGGTTGTGGCCCCTGCGAGCCCCGGTCCGAAAGACGAAAATGCGTCCCCAGCCGCCCCCTCGATTTCATGCATCTATTTCAATATTTTGCCGAAAAAAGGGCTTCGCCGTCAAGGGCTAGGAGGCCCGTTCCGAAAGATTCTTGAGGATGGGGCCGTTTTTCAGCTTGTGCCCCAGTTTCTGGCGATGGCGGTGGATTTTTACCGCCACGTTCAGAATGTCCTGGGCCGCCTGGCACTTGGGCGCGAACTTCATCAGGGGTATCTGCCGCCGCACGGCCTCGGGCACGGCCGGGTCGGTATGCACCCCGCCCAGAAACGAGAGGGAGAGTCCGAGAAAACGCTCGCAGGCCGAGGCCAGACGCTCGAAGGTGGTCTCGGCCTCCCGGGTGTTCGATACCTGGTTGACCAGGATGTGGAAGTTTTTGACCTTGTACTGGGCGGACAGGACCTTGATCACCGCGTAGCCGTCGGTGAGCGAGGTGGGTTCGGGCGTGACCACCAGGATGGGCATGCGGCTCATGGAGGCCGCGGACAGGACGTTGGGGCTTATGCCCGCGCCGTGGTCCAAAAACAGGTAGTCGTATGTGGAAAATACGTCGTTGAGCTTGCCGAACAGGGCCTCGCGCATGTCCTCGTCCATTTCCAAGAGCTCGGGGACCCCGCTGGCCGCGGGCAGAAAGTCGAATCCCCCGGCCTCGATGGACAGCACCACGTCCTCGGCCGAAACACCCGGCCGGAACAGGTCCTGGAGGTTTTTTTCCGGCGACAGCCCGAGCAGGACATCGATGTTGGCCAGTCCCACGTCGAAATCCATGACCAGAAGCCTGTGCCCGGCCCGAAACAGGGCGAAGCCCAGGTTGAGGGTGAGGTTGGTCTTGCCCACGCCCCCCTTGCCGCTCAGGATGGAAACCGACAGGGTGGCGTTGGGATTTTTTTCCGTGGTGCTCATGGGTGGTCGCATCCTTGTCCGCAACGGGGGATCGGGACCCGCCGGGGACCTTTCACCCCGGCGCGGCCTCGCGGCTCACGATCCGGTGAACAGGAACTTCTTTTCGTCGGCCCCGACCAGGGTTTTTTCAGCCGGCCTGGTCAGATCCACCAGCGGCGCCTTGACCAGGCGGTTTTTCCCTTGGGATTTGGCCTCGTAGAGGGCCTGGTCCGCGGGCTGGAAGAGATCGTCCCGCTTGAGCGGGATCTTCCCCTTGGTGCAGGCCACTCCCGCCGAGGCCGTCACCCGCAGCCCAAGCTCCCTGCCGCAGTCCATCCGCAGGCCGGCCACGCCGGAAAGAACCCGCCTGATCACGATTTCGGAGCGGGTCAGGCCGAGGCCGGGCAGAAGCATGGCGAATTCTTCTCCGCCGATGCGCGCCGCGAAGTCGTAGGTCCGTTTGGCCTCGGACAGGACCCCGCCTACCTGGCGCAGGACCTCGTCCCCGCACAAATGGCCGTGGGTGTCGTTTATGGCCTTGAAATCGTCCAGGTCCAGGATGGCCAGGGACAGGGAGGTGCCGTTGCGACAGGCCCGCTCCAGTTCCGCGGCCAGGGTGCGCTCGAAGGCGGCCCGATTGAAAAGCCCCGTCAGATGGTCGTGCTCGGACAGATGGGCCAGTTCCCGGAGCGTCTTCTGGATGCGTTTGAGGTAGGGCAGGGGATGCCCGCGCATGGGCATGGCCAGCCATTCCCGCAGGTCGTGATCCCTGGCCAGCTCGTTCCAGACCTCCAAGGCCAGACCGGGACAGGGACGCATGATGACCATGTCCGGCCCATGGTCCGGGTCGGTGTTCATGCGCTCGGCCAGGGCCTGGCGCAAGGCGAGGATCTCGGCCAGGATCGCGTCGCGGTTGTCGTCCGATTCGAGATCAATGCTTTCTGGCATCGCTTTGCTGCAACAGGTAGCCCCGGATGAATTTGTCCAGTTCCCCGTCCAAAACCGCGTCCACGTCGCCCGCTTCCACGCCCGTGCGGTGGTCCTTGACCAGCCGGTAGGGTTGCAGGGTGTAGGTCCGTATCTGGCTGCCGAACCCGATGGCGTTTTTCGATTCGTAATCCTCTTTTTTTTCGGCCTCAAGCTTTTGGAGCTCAAGCTCGTACAATCGGGCCTTGAGGACCTTGAGCGCGGACTCGCGGTTTCTGTGCTGGGACTTTTCGTTCTGGCACTGGACCACGATGCCTGTGGGCAGGTGGGTGATGCGGATGGCCGAACTGGTCTTGTTCACGTGCTGGCCGCCCGGGCCGCTGGCCCGGAACACGTCCACCCGCAGGTCCTCGTCCTTGATCTCGATCTCGATGTCGCTGCCGGCGTCGGGATAGACGTCCACCGAGGCGAACGAGGTGTGGCGGCGGCCTGAGGCATCGAAGGGCGAGATGCGGATCAGTCGGTGGATGCCCTTTTCGCCGCGCAACAGCCCATAGGCATAGGACCCGCTGACCTGCAGGGTGACGCTTTTGACCCCGGCCTCGTCGCCGGGCAAAAAATCCAGGAATTTGACCGTGAACTGTTCCCGCTCGCACCACCGGCGGTACATGCGCAGCAACATCTCGGCCCAGTCCTGGGCCTCGGTGCCGCCGGCGCCGGGGTGGATCTCCAGGATGGCGTCGGAGGAGTCCTCGGTCCCGGTGAAAAAGGCGGCCATCTCGGCCTTCCCGAGCCTGTCGTCGAACTGGCCGATCTGCTCGGCCAGGGCCGCCAGGACCTCCTGGCCGCCGTCCTCGCGGGCGAGTTCCAGCCATTCGTCCAGGTCGTCCCTGACCCGGCTCAAGGCCTCCAGGCGGTCCACCCGGGAACTGATCAGGCTTTTTTCCCGCAAAAGGGGGGTCAGGCGTTCGGGGTTTTCCCAGGCGTCGGGCTTGACGAGTTCCAGTTCGATGGCTTCGAGGCGTTTTTTGTCGGACCCGATGTCAAAGACGCCTCCACAGATCGGAGAATTTGTCCAGCAGTTCCTTGCCTTGGGTGCGTAATTCCGGATATTGGAGCATGGTTCTTTTAACTATATGTTTTTATTGGTTAATGGAGTCTGTCGTGACGTCGCCGGGGCGCGGACAGAATCGCCACCGCCCCCAGGAGGGCGGCGACCACCCCGCAGGTCCAGTGGATCAGACCGCAGAGACGGTGGAAGGGCGTCTGCCCGGTCAAAAGGGCCGTCTCGCCGTATCCCAGGCTCTGGGTGGTGAAGAGTCCGCTTTGGGCCAGGATGCGCCCCTTGGGATCGATGACCGCGGAAATGCCCGTGTTCGTGGCCCGGATGAGAAAGCGGCCCTGTTCCACGGCCCGAAGCGCGGCCAAGCCGAGATGCTGCGCGGGGGCCGACGAACGGCCGAACCAGGCGTCGTTGCTGACGTTGACCAGGAGGTTGGCCCCGGCCTCCACCCGTTTCTGGGCCAGTTCCGGAAAGATAGCCTCATAGCAGATCAGAACACCGAGGGCAAGGTCGCCGTGGCGCAGGGGGGCGGCGTCCTGTCCGGGTCTGAAATCCCCGGCCCCATGGGCCAGCTTGGACAGAAACGGCAGGTAACGCGCGAAGGGCACATATTCCCCGAAGGGGACCAGATGGGTCTTGTCGTAGCGGGGGAATTCCGCGCCGTCCGGGGTCACCAGATAGACCCGGTTGAAGAGCGAATAGCCCTCGCCGTTTCGGGTGTAGGCCGGGGAGCCGGTGAGCACCGGCACGTTGTGCCGACGAGCGAACCGGATCACGGACCCGGCAAGCTCCTCGCCGTCCTGGAAATAGAAGGGCAGGGCGGTTTCCGGCCAGGCCAGGAGATCCACGGGGGCCTGGTTGATCTCGGACTCGGACAATTCCAGATAGGTGTCCACGGTGGTCTTCTGGTAGGCCGGGTCCCATTTGAGGCTTTGGTCCACGTTGCCCTGGACGATGCCCACGTGGATGGTCCTGGCCTCGGGCAGGGGGCGGCGCAGTTCGAAGTTGCCGTAGATCACCAAGCCGGCCAGAACCAGGATGCCGGCCAGGGATGTGGTCGAAAAAAAACGTCCGGCCACGATCCAGGCCGTGCCGGCGCACAGCAGCCCGGCCAGTCCGTAGGCCCCGAAGATGGCCGCGCCCTGGATGGCGAACGGCCATGGGGCCAGGGCCGCGCTCAGGTTGAGCCAGGGAAATCCGGAGAAAAGGGCGCCCCGGGCCAGTTCGATGATCGTCCACAACGCCCCGGCGAAAAGTCCCAGGCCCAGGGGCGACAGCCGGCGGGCCACCGGTTGCAGCAGCCAGGCGTAGGCGGCCACGTACAGGCCCATGACCATGGACAGAAGAACCGGCGTGGGCAAAGCCAGGACCCAGGGAAGATTGCCATAGAATCGCAAGGGGATGGCCGTCCAGTACAGGACCCCCAGGGCCCCCAGGCCGCCGGCCCACATGCCGGCCGCGGCCGCCCGGCCCGGTGTCGGGGCGCGCAGGGCGATCCACGTGAGGGCCACGGGAAAGAGCAGGATCAGTCCGGGAATCTGGAGAACGGGGTTGGCGAATCCGAACCAGGTTCCGAACACGGCGAGAAGGATGGGGAGCAGCATGGTGAGTCGTGACTTCTCCGGTCTAGGTGTTTTCCGGACTGGGCGAACCGGTATGCCGGGATCGTTCCGTCATATCCGGGGATCACGGGTCGCCGGGCTCTTCCTGCGGGCTTTCCACCAGGATCCAGCGCACCTGGCGCTTGTCCCCTTCCCTGACCGTGAAGCGCCGTCCCGCAATGGTGAACGCATCGCCCTTGCGAGGCACCCGTCCGGCCAGTTCGCTCAAGTATCCTCCGATGGTCTCCACCTGCTCGGATTCGATATCCGTGCCCATACGCTCGTTGAGGTCCTCCAGGGGAAATCGTCCGGAAACCAGGACCGTGCGGTCGTCGAGGACCTGCCACTCATCGGGCTTTCGCGGCTCGTGCTCGTCCTCGATCTCCCCCACGATCTCCTCCAGCACGTCCTCCAGGGTAAGCAGTCCCGATGTGCCCCCATATTCGTCCAGGGCCACGGCGATATGTTTTTTGCGTCCCCTGAACTCCAAAAGCATGCGCCGCAGGTTCAGGGTCTCGGAGATGAAAAGCGGTTCGCGCAGGATGGTCGAGAGATCGGGAGCCGCGTCCCTGCCTTCCGGGGCCAGAAGAATCCGCAACAGGTCCTTGGCGTAGACCACGCCGACCATGTGGTCGCGATTTTCCTTGTAGACCGGGATGCGGGAATGGCCGTGCTCGACGATCAGGCGGCAGACCTCGTCGAATCCGTCCTCCAGGTCGGCGCAGACGATGTCGGGCCTGGGGACCATGATGTCCGCCACCTGCTTTTTTTCCAGACGCAGGATGTTGAGCAGCATGGAGGCGTCCTCAGGGATGATCCGGCCCTCCTCGCGCGCATCCGCGATGAGATCCTCAAGGGATTCGTCGCAGCGTAGCCGAAAAAGTCTGGTGATGGAGTTCCAAAAACTGCTTTCCGAATCGTCGTCCAAACCGGGTACCTCCCTGGGGCCATGAAACGGGCCGTCCCGCGGCCGTGATCCTGTCTAGCTGGTCCGTATGTCGGTTCCGCACAATTTTTGTCATCGTTTTGTGGCGGATACCATGATCCGGACGGGGCGTCCATGGCGGACGCCGGGCGGGAGCCGGCCTTGCCTCAACGTCCGCGCGCCCGGTAGATTTCCAGATGCTTGCGGTAGGCCCATTCGTCCACCGCCGGCACGCCGCCCCCATGGGGAGGCCGCCAGACCAGGAGTTCCGGTCGTTCCGGGTCGGGTTCCCCGAAACCCACGAAGCGCAGCCCGAACGCCCTGCCCCCGTCCTGATCCTGGCCGGAATAGACGTTCTGCACCCGGGAGGCGAGATAAAAGACCATCCCTTCCGGCTCGGCGGGATCGGCCAGCCGCAGGGCCAGATAGATCTGCCGGCCCGTTTCCAGAAAGGAACTTGCGGACCGTAGGGCATCTCCGCGCAGTTGCAGGCGCATCCCGCCGCCGGAGATGTCCTGGATCTCGATGTCCGGGGCCGTGGCCTCGGTCAGTTCCACCTGCGGATGTCCCCAGGTGGACGGGTCCTCCAGGCGCCGGTCCTCGGCCCGGAAATGGGCCTGGGGCCAGATGCCGCATTCCCGGACATCCCGATGCGGCGGCTGCACCCGCAGAAAGGCCCGCTTTTGTTCCATCTCCAGGCGGGAGGGCAGGGAGATGGTGATCAGGGCGAACTCGTCGGGACGCACGGTGACGTCCTTTATCTCGGCGATGAAGTTGTAGAAGCTCCATTGCTCCTTTTTGGGGTCCAGCCGCAGCCTGAAGTCGCATTCCACGAGTTTGCCGATCCAGGCCCTGTTGGCCCGCACCGTGGGCGACATCTCCAGGACCAGCCCGTCCAGGGCCACGTCGACCAGGGCCGCGCCGGTGAAGGCCGTCGAGGTCTGTTCCCGGGAGAAGGACACCCGGAACGTGCTGCGGCGGCGCAGGGCCGCATCGAAAATTTCCGAGATCCTGTGCGGGTCGGTGATCCATGTCAGGGGGATGCCGGGGGGCTCCTTTTCCGCCCGGGACTTACGCAGGAGGCCGAGGGCCACGAACAGCGCGAAACTCCCGAAAAAGACGGCCGTCAGGATGCCCGCCTCCGGCGAAAACTGGTTGACGGCGATGGAATCCCGCATCCGGTCCACCCAGCCGGGCTCGAAGAGGGAAAGGGGGACAAGCCCTCCTAAGTCGCTCATGAAACAATCTGTAAAGAAACCCCCGGACTTGCTCAAGGGAATTTGCGGCGGCGGAACGGAGGGAGGCCACGACGCGTCGGGACGACCGGCTATGCGGGCAGGGTGCCGAGCCGGCGCAGGGCCTCGTAGAGGATGACGGACGCGGCGTTGGCCAGGTTGAGGCTGCGCACGTTTTTCGTGATCGGGATGCGCACCGCGTGTCCGGCCCGGTCCAACATGTCCTCGGGCAGGCCCGTGCTCTCGGGTCCGAAGACCAGGAGGTCCCCGTCCCGGAAAGGGAAGAGATGGTAGGGGGTTCCGGCGTGGCCCCGGTTGCCCGAGGTGGACGGGACCAGTCGGCCCCGGGGCGCGGGGCGCGCGTCCAGAAAGGTCTGGAAGTCCGGCCAGACGGCGAGTTTCACCCGGGGCCAGTAATCCAGGCCGGCCCGCTTGAGATGGCGGTCGTCGATGGTGAACCCGAGGGGCTCGATGAGATGGAGCGGGGTATCCGTGGCCGCGCACAGCCTGGCGATACTGCCGGTGTTCTGGGGAATCTCCGGGGTGTACAGGACGATTTCGATCACGCCTTCTTTTCCCTGCGGTAGACCGTGGCCTGGAAGGAGGCCAGAAGCACGCCGTCGCTGTCGGTGACGTCCACGGCGTAGGCCGCGATGGTCCGGCCGGCGGAAAGCTCCCGGGCCTCGGCGAAAAGCGGGCCGTGGCGGCCGGGTTTGACAAAGGTCATGGAGGCGTTGACGGCCACGGCGGAATGCTCCCCGGCGTTGGCCGCGGCGGCCAGGGCTAGGTCGGCCAGGGTAAAAAGCGCCCCGCCATGGACCATGCCCAGGCCGTTTCTGTGGCGGTCGTCGGGATCAAGGCGCATCCTGGCCCGGCCGGATTCGATAAAGACGGCCTCGATGCCGATGAACCGGCCAAAGGCGTCCTTGTCCATGAAGGTTCTCACGAAGGCCCTCCACTGTGTGCGTGTGCTGCCGAAGCAGGGAAAAAACCGCGCGACGGGCCATTTGTCAAGGCCGGCGTTGTGCGCTATAGCGCGGGCGAGCGGCGGCGGGGCGGACGAGGGGCGTTTGCCCCTGCGGTCGCGGGATATGGCGGCCTCTACGGCCCAGGTGGTGCGGATATGCGCGGGCTCGGTGTTCTCCCTGCCGCCGTGGCGGCGATCTGTCTCCTCCAGGCCTCATGGGGCCTGGCCCTCACGCCCGATGACAGTATCCCCCGGTTTCTCAAATCCATCGAGTTGTGCAAGGAGAACATCGCCGCCGACGAGCGGCTTCTGCACGACTACGATGCCGAGATGCGCGGCCTGACCGGAAACGATCCGGTCTCGGCCAAGCGCCGCGCCGAGATCCGCATTCTGAAAAAGCATTACAACGATGAGATAGAAGCCCTGCGCAAGAAGATCGTGGAGTATTACAAGAAGATCCAGGAGATCAGGGAGTCCGGAAAGGACGGCGGATCATGATGCGCGTCCCGCCCGGGCCGGGCAAAAAAAAGCCTCGCGTGCGCGAGGCCTTTTTTCGAAGGTGGTGGTGGGCGGTCGGGGATTTGAACCCCGGACTTCCACCGTGTGAAGATGGCACTCTAACCGCTGAGTTAACCGCCCACTCGGAAAGATAAGCAAAAGTGGCGGGGCAGGCAAGTGGTTTGTGGCGCGACCCGGCGCGAAGGATGGCCGGGGGTGGCGTGATCGATAAAAAACGCTGAAAAAAGGCGGAGATATGCGCTTATTGGTGACCGGAGGATGCGGGTTCATCGGGGCCAACTTCATCATCCATATGTTGGCCGCGCACCGGGACATGACCATCGTCAACCTGGACAAGCTGACCTATGCCGGCAACCTCGGCAACATGGCCGGGGTGGAGCGGGAATACGGGGGGACGCGCTATGTCTTCGCCCGAGGGGACATCGGCAACGCCGAACTTGTGGCCCACCTGATCGCGACCCACAAGGTGGACGCGGTGGTCAACTTTGCGGCCGAGACCCATGTGGACCGGTCCATCGCCGATGCCTCGCCGTTCATCCGGACCAACATCGTGGGCACCCAGACCCTTCTGGAGACGGCCCGGGGCCTGGGCGTGCCCCGTTTCGTGCACGTGTCCACGGACGAGGTCTACGGCACCCTGGGACCGGACGGCAAATTCAGCGAACAGACCCCCCTGGCCCCCAACAGCCCCTATTCGGCCTCCAAGGCCGCCGCGGACATGCTGGTGCGGGCCTGCCACGAGACCTACGGCTACGACACGGTCATCACCCGCTGCTCCAACAACTACGGCCCCTACCAGTTCCCCGAGAAACTCATCCCGCTCATGATCGACCGGGCCTTGAGCGACGAGCCCCTGCCGGTCTACGGCGACGGCAAAAACGTGCGCGACTGGATCTATGTCCTCGACCATTGCCGGGGCGTGGAACTGGCCCTTCTCAAGGGGCGGCCCGGCGAGGTCTACAACTTCGGGGGCAACGCGGAAAAACAGAATATCGAGGTGGTCAGAACCCTGCTCGCCGCCCTGGGCAAGCCCGAGAGCCTGATCCGGTTCGTCAAGGACCGCCCCGGTCACGACCGCCGCTACGCCATGGATTTCGAGAAGGCCCGGCGGGAATTGGGGTTCGAGCCGACCTACGACTTCACCCGGGGAATCGCCGAAACCCTGTCCTGGTACCGCGACAACGCCGCCTGGGTCGAGGACGTCAAAAGCGGCAACTATGCCCGGTTCATGGACGCCTGGTACGGAGACCGCGTATGAGCCCGATAGGCAAGGCCATTGTCCTTGGCGGCGTGACCGGCCTCGTGGGCATGCCCCTGACCCGGGCCCTGCGCGACGCCGGGTACGAGGTCCTGCCCACCACCCGGTCCATGCTCGATCCTTTCGATCGTGAGGCGGTGGCCGACGCCGTTTCCTCCTTCGAGGCGGACGTCGTAATCAATACCGTGGCCTACACCGCCGTGGACAAGGCCGAGGACGAACCGGACGAGGCCGCGAGGCTCAACCGCGCCTTGCCCGGTATCCTGGC
>JBMONM010000134.1:0-10228 GCA_049324675.1 Thermodesulfobacteriota bacterium | reverse complement strand
CAATCAGGAATTTCATCGCCCCCTCCGTCCGCCTGTTTTGTTCATGAATACACGAGAACCTATTTCGGCACTACCCGATTTTCATGCCGCGTCCGGCCGTGTGGAGCTTCTCCAGGGAAATCCAAAGGTTGTTTCAGCCTCCAGGTCGAACATGTCCATGTCGATCCCGATGCTTCCCGATCCGATTCCGGGAAAATCAGGGATGTCGCGGAGGGGGTCAAGCGATTTGCGCGCGCATCGTGCGGCATCTCGTTATTTGCGCCGGCCGGTTTCAGGGACGTTTTTCAAAACATCCCGCCATACCTTCTCCGACGTGGGCCGGCCCGGCGTGGCCCGGCAACGATCCGCGACGCGGCCCGGGCGGTCACTCCCGGGCGGGGTGCAAAATTTTGGCTTGACATTAAGTGAACGAGTGTTAACTTCCGGCCGCATGGCGGCACGTATGGAATCCCCGCTTCGCCGGGAGCAGATCGCCGAGGCGACGTTGCGGCTCGTGGTCGATGAGGGCCTGGGCGCGGTGACCGTTCGCCGGGTGGCCGAGGCCATCGGCATCTCCGCCGCGGCCCTGTACCGGCATTACAAGAACAAGTCCGATATCCTGGCCGCCGTTCTCGAGGAGCATCATGAAATCATGGCCGAGATCATCCGCCGCAGCCGGGCCGAGGCCGCGACCGCCCTGGACGCCCTGCGCCGCCTGTTTCTGCAGAGCATGGCCCTGGTGGAGAAATACTGCGCCCTGCCGGTGATCTTTCTTTCCGACGCCCTGTGGCTCGGGGACCTGCGGCTGCGCGAGCTCAAGCTTGCGCATCACCGCCTGTTCCGCGAAGCCATGCTGGATCTGATCTCCTCGGGGCAGGACTCGGGGGAGGTCCGCGCCGACATCCGGCCCGACGAGATTTTCGTTTTCTTCCTGGGGCTGGTGGGCATGCCGGCGTTGATGCGGGCGCGCCGGCCCGAGGAGGTCGACCTGCCGCTCCAGACCAGCGCGAATTGGGAGTTGTTCGCCCGGGCGGTGGCCTGTTGATGGCGGTATCCCTCGCGGCGGCATGCGGCCGCCGCACGGCGGCCTTACGCGTGGAACGCCGCTGTGGAACGTCTTGTTCGCGGACATGCCCCATGGCCGCGAAGAGGCCGGTTGCGACGGCCCCGATGCGGGAGTCGTCCATGGCCGGTACGGAGTCGAGTGTGTTTCCGATCCCTTCCTGATCCCCTAGCGGCCCGGCATGTGCCCGGGCGCGCGGCGTTTCAGGGGATATTCCACGTGAGAATGCGATGACAGGTGTTTCGAGCCGTGTCGGCTCCCATCCGATATTGTTTTTTGTTTTCATCCGGAGGCATTGCCCATGCACGTCATGAATGTGTTCAAACGTCCGCTGTTCCGTCGGTGCGGACTGTCGGTTCTGGCCTTGTCCCTGCTTGCGCTGGCGGGATGCGGGCAGGAATCCCAGGGGACGCCCCAGCCCCGCCTTCCCGAGGTCGCCTACATCACCATCGCCCCCCAGAAGCTCCTTATGACCAAGGAGCTCTCCGGCCGCACGTCCGCGTTCCGGGTGGCCGAGATACGCCCCAGGGTCAACGGCCTGATCCTGCGGCGTCTTTTCACCGAGGGTGGCGATGTCGCCGAGGGCCAGGTGCTGTACCAGATCGATCCCGCCCCGTTCGAGGCCGATCTGGCCAACGCCGAGGCTGCCCTGGCCGAGGCCCGGGCCAAGCTGCCGAGCGTCCAGGCCAAGGCCCAGCGCTACGGCAAGCTGCTCACGGACGACGCCCTGAGCCGCCAGGACTATGACGACGCCGCCGCCGCCCATGACCAGCTCAAGGCCACCATCACCGCCCTTCAGGCCAAGGTCGCGACCGCCAGGATCAATCTGGGGTACACCAAGGTCACCGCGCCCATCTCCGGTCGCATCGGCAAGTCCAGCGTGACCGACGGAGCCCTGGTCTCGGCGTACCAGACCCAGGAATTGGCCACCATCCAGCAACTCGATCCCATTTACGTGGACGTGACCCAGTCTTCGGCCGAACTCCTGCGCTTGAGAGAACGCCGGGAAAAGGGGCTGCTCAACTCCGACCAGGCAAACCAGGACAAGGTCAATCTCATCATGGAGAACGGCAAGCCCTATGCCCTGGAGGGGACCTTTCAGTTCAGCGACGTCACCGTGGACCCCTCCACCGGCTCGGTCACCCTGCGCATGATCTTCCCCAACCCGCGCGGGGAGATACTTCCCGGCATGTTCGTGCGGGCGGTCATCAAGGAAGGCGTCAACGACGAGGCCATCCTGGTGTCCCAGCAGGGCGTCTCCCGGGACACCAAGGGCAATCCCTACGCCCTGGTGGTCAACGCCGAAAACAAGGTCGAGATGCGCCAACTGGCCCTGGACCGGGCCGTCGGCAACCAGTGGATCGTGGTCTCCGGACTGGCCCCGGGGGACCGGGTGATCGTCGAGGGCCTGCAGATGCTTCGGCCCGGAACCGAGGTCAAGGCCACACCCGTGGACCAGGGCGCGAACGGACAGGGCCAGGCGCCCCAGTCCGGCGCCCCGGCGAAGAAAAGCGGTGAGGGAGAGAAGTAATGTTGTCGCGTTTTTTTCTGGACAGGCCGGTCTTCGCCTGGGTCATCGCCATAAGCATCATGGCCCTTGGCGCGTTGGCCATCCACAAGATGCCCATTGCCCAGTATCCGCCCATCGCCCCGCCCTCCATCTCCATCACCGCCTATTATCCCGGCGCCTCGGCGGAGACGGTGGAAAACACCGTGACCCAGATCATCGAGCAGAAGATGACCGGTCTGGACGGGCTGCTGTATTTGAGCGGAGACAGCTCATCCTCGGGCCAGGCCAGGCTGGAATTGACCTTCGAACCGGGCACCGATCCGGACATCGCCTGGTCCAAGGTGCAAAACAAGCTCCAACTGGCCACGGCCAGCCTGCCCGACGAGGTGCAGCGCTCGGGCGTCGAGGTCAGCAAGTCCACCCGCAACTACCTCATCGTCATCGGCCTGATCTCGGAAGACGGCAGCATGAGCGGCGTGGACCTGCGGGACTACGCCCAGTCCAACCTGGAGAAGATCCTCTCCCGGGTGCCCGGGGTGGGCGAGGTGGAGAACTTCGGCAGCCAGTACGCCATGCGCATCTGGCTCGATCCGGACAAGCTGCACAGCTACAGCCTGACCGTGGCCGAGGTCTCCGAGGCGCTTGCCGCCTACAACGTCGAGGTCTCGGCCGGCCAGATCGGCGGAGCGCCCTTCATGCCCGGCCAGCACCTCAACGCCCCCATCGTGGTCCAGCACCTGCTCCAGACCCCGGAGGAGTTCGCCAACATCCCCGTGCGCATCAACCCCGACGGCTCCGTGGTCCGGATCAAGGACGTCGGGCGCACGGAACTGGGCTCGGAACGCTTCGACATCGTGGGCGAGCACAACGGGCTGCCCGCGGCCGCCATGGCCATCCGCCAGGCCGCCGGGGCCAACGCCCTGGAGACCGCCGACGCCATAAAAAGCAAGCTTGAGGAGATGAGCGCGTTTTTCCCCCCGGGCATGAAGGTGGTCTATCCCTACGACACCACCCCGTTCACCAAGGTGGCCATCGACGAGGTGGTCAAGACCCTGTTCGAGGCCGTGGTCCTGGTCTTTCTGATCATGTACCTGTTTATGGGCAACATCCGGGCCACCATCATCCCGACCATCGCCGTGCCCGTGGTCCTTCTGGGGACCTTCGCGGTCCTGAGCGCCTTCGGCTTTTCCATCAACATGCTGACCATGTTCGCCATGGTGCTGGCCATCGGGCTTTTGGTGGACGACGCCATCGTGGTGGTGGAGAACGTGGAGCGCATCATGTCCGAGGAGGGCCTTTCGCCCCGGGAGGCCACGGCCAAGTCCATGGACGAGATCACCAGCGCCCTGGTCGGCATCGGCCTGGTGCTCTCGGCGGTGTTCGGCCCCATGGCCTTTTTCCAGGGCTCCACCGGGGTGCTCTACCGCCAGTTCTCGGTCACGGTCATCGCCGCCATGCTGCTCTCGGTGGTGGTGGCCCTGGTTTTGACCCCGGTCCTGTGCGCCACGTTTCTCAAACCCGTGCCCAAGGGCCACGCCCCGTCGGAGAACGTGATCTTCTTCCTGCGCCCCTTTTTCCGCTGGTTCGACCGGGTCTTCTACCGGACCCGCTCCATCTACGTGGGCATCGTGGGCAAGTCCTTCACCCGGGTCGCGCGCTACCTCGTCCTGTACGCCCTGATCGTGGCCGGGGTGGGTTACCTGTTTCTGCGCATGCCCACCGGCTACATCCCGGACGAGGACCAGGGCATCCTGCTGATCCAGGCCACCCTGCCTCCGGGTTCGTCCACCCTGGAGCAGACCGAGGCGGTCATGACCAAGGTCCGGAAGTATTTTCTGGAGCAGGAAAAGGACGCCGTGGAAAGCTTCATGAACGTCTCCGGCGTGAGTTTCAGCGGCCAGGGCCAGAACATGGCCCTGGGATTCGTCAAGCTCAGGGACTGGCACAAGCGCCCGGGCGACGACCTCAAGGTCAAGGCCATCGCCCTGCGGGCCTCCAGGTACCTTTCCCAGATCAAGGAGGCCATGGTCTTCGCCTTTCCGCCGCCTCCGGTGGTGGAACTGGGCATGGCCACGGGCTTCGACTTTCAGCTTCAGGACCGGGGCGGCCTGGGCCACGACAAGCTCATGGCCGCGCGCAACCAGCTTCTGGGCATGTCCAGGCAGGACCCCCGGCTGGTCCGGGTCCGGCCCAACGGCATGGAGGACGTGCCGGAATACCATGTCACCGTGGATTGGGACAAGGCCGGGGCCCTGGGGGTGCCCATCACCTCCATCCATACCACCATATCGGCGGCCTTCGGCAGTTCCTACATCAACAACTTCATCCAGGCCGGCCGGGTCAAGCAGGTCTACGTCCAGGCCGACGCCCCGTACCGCATGCAGCCTCAGGACTTGAACAAGCTCTATGTCCGCAACACCGAGGACAAGATGGTCCCCTTCTCGGCCTTCGCCACCGGGCGCTGGACCATCGGGTCGCCGAAGCTTGAGCGCTACAACGCCTTCCCGTCCATCAACATCCAGGGCGAGCCCGCCCCGGGGCACAGCACCGGCGAGGCCATGAGCATCATGGAGGAACTCGCCGCCAAGCTGCCCAAGGGCATCGGCTTCGACTGGACCGGCCTGTCCTACCAGGAACGCATGGCCACGGCCCAGGGGCCGCTTCTCTACGCCTTCTCGATCTTCGTGATCTTTCTGTGCGTGGCGGCCCTGTATGAAAGCTGGACCATCCCCATCGTGAACATGCTCATGCTGCCGCTCGGCGTGCTCGGGGCCATCGCGGCCACGTCGCTTCGGGGCATGCCCAACGACGTCTACTTCCAGATCGGCTTTCTGACCACCCTGGGGCTGTCCACGAAAAACGCCATCCTGATCATCCAGTTCATCAAGGAGCGGATGGCCCACGGCGAGTCGCTCGTCGACGCCACCCTGGGCGCGGTCAAGACCCGGTTCCGGCCGGTGCTCATGACCTCCCTGGCGTTTTTCTTCGGCGTCCTGCCCCTGGCCATCGCCACCGGGGCCGGGGCCGGGGCCATGAACGCCATCGGCACGGCCGTGTGCGGCGGCATGCTCTCGGCCACCTTCATCGACCTCATCTTCATCCCCCTGTTCTTCGTGCTGACTTCCCGGGTGTTCAAGGGCAGGTGAGCAGGCGGGCACAAAAGCTGGTCCGGGCAGGATGTCGCCGCCGCATACGGCCGGCGGCGTGACCCGGGAGAATCCGTTGTCAACAAAAGGGCTTCCGGCGAATACGCCGGAAGCCCTTTTGTCAGGAAAAAACACGGAGTTCAAATACTCGGATTCCGGGGACGCGATACGAGGCCCCGGGAGGTCGTCATGACTCCGTGCGCGGACGGTGGAATACTAAATTATTCCAACGCGTTACCGCCCTGGCGTCCACACCTCTTCCACCTTGTCCGCGCCGCCGTGCACCCCGATGATCGAGACCGCCTTGCGCGGCACGCCGCTTGCGCGGCTGTAATCGATTTTTCCGGTGACGCCCTCGAAATGCCGGGTGCCGCGCAGGGCCTTGACCAGCGTCTGGGTGTCCCCCTTGCCCGCGCGGCGGTACGCGTCGGCCACCAGCATCACCGCGTCGTAGCCCAGGGCGGCAAACGCGCTTTCGGGGTCCACGCCGTAGGCGGCGCGGTATTCGGCGACAAACCGCTGCACCTTGGGACGGGCGTCGCCGCGAAAGGTGTGGGTGGAGAAATAAACCCCGTCGGCAAGCGCCGGTCCGGGCACCGTGGTCACAAGCTCGGTGTCGAATCCGTCGCCGGACAGGATGGGCAGGGTCAGCCCGGCCCGGCGAATCTGTTTCACGATGGCCCCGGCCTCGTCCGGCACGGCGGCCACGAACACGGCGTCCGGCGCGGGATCGGCCTCTTTCAGCCGCTCCACCAGGGCCGAGAAGTCCCGGTCGCCGGATCGAAACGTGTCCGTCAGCACCACCCGGCCGCCCCGGGCCGTGAACCGCTTGGTGAAGAAGGCCGAGAGGGCCGTGGTGAAATCCATGGTACAGTCGGTCCAGACGGCCGCCTTTTTCACGCGCAGGGTCTTTGCGGCGTAGTCGGCGATGGCGTGGGCCTGGTCGTCGTCTCCGAAGGGAACCATGAAAAAATCCCTGCCCAGCCGCCTGGGCAGGTCCGGATGGGTCGCGCCGGAGGTGATGAAGGGGACCTTTTTTTCCATGAAAAACGGGGCGGCGGCCAGGACGAAATTCGTGTCGCCGTAGCCCACGCCGGCAACCACGCCCGCGGCCAGGGCCTTTCCGGCCGCTTCGGCCGCGGCCTGGGGATCGGTTGCGGTGTCGAAGGCCATGATCTCGATCTGCCTGCCGCCGACGCCGCCCCGGGCATTGATGTCCTTGGCGGCAAGCTCCGCGCCGCGCAGGCCCGGGGCGTCGATGGAGCCCATGCCGCCGGTGGCGTTGTACAGGGCCGCGATTTTCAAGGGTTCGGACGCGGCGGGGAGCGCCGAAAAAAGGAGCAGGACCAGGGCCGCACACGGATGTGAAAGGCGTTTCATGTCGTTTTCCTCAACCGTTCCTTCTGGTGTGGAAGGAGGTCATGGGCCGGATGCGCGGTCATTCCGATTCATGACCCGTGTGTTCCAGGACATCACATTCGGCGTCCAAGTTCAAGATTTTCCAACAAAAACACGGTTCCTCCGCAAGGTCCGCTTCGCCCGCACCGGCCAGGATGGGCATGACGCCTTCCGGGCTTCCGCGGCACCGTCGGCGGCGGTTCCGTGACCGGAGACGACAGGGCCGTTGCACCGGCGGGAATGCGCGACCGGCCCGTGCGCCCATCCCGCCAATTCTTTGGGGGCGTTTGCTGGCGGCGTTTTGGGTTCCATGGCGGCTCGGTATGTATTTTATATTTGACGTTTTGTATTGTTTAGTTTACAAAGTGGGTGCATGTGAACCGGAGGTCTGCCATGGGGAAGTTTGATTTTTCCGTTATCCGGAATCTTCGCCGCAAGAAGGGGATCACCGCTGACGACCTGGCCGGGCGGGCCGGAGTGACCCGGGCCACGATCGCCAAGATCGAACGTCGCGACAGCAACCCGACCATCGACACCATCGAGGCCATCAGCGCCGTTTTCGATCTGTCCGCAAGCGAATTGCTCCGACTCGCCGAGGTTGCGCATTGCGAGGAGGCGACCACCAGGACGTTTCGCGAAGGAGATTTCGATGGCACTCACGTGGCGTTCCCGAATTTTGAACTGTACCACCTGCGTGCCTCGCCCGGGGCGAAAAAGCGATCGGATCCGACGCGGCACGAAAACACGGCCGAGGTCTGCCTGGTCCTGGCCGGCCGGGTCAAGGTGACCGTTGCCGGACAGGCCCACGAATTGGGGCCGGGCATGGCCTTGCGCTTCAAGGCGCTCCATGACCACGAATACGAGGTCCTTGAGAAGTCTGAGATGGTGATGCTCCATCACAGGATTGTTTAGGCGCACCAGATCCCGGAACGCATCCGTAGCGCAGGAGGTGGCAAAGCCATGTCGGACACGCGGTACATAGTGGAAGAGTTGCTGCCATCGATAGGGCGATCGAGATACAGGTACGACAATGTCCCCCGTGGCGACGGCATGTTTCTGCGGTGGCTGGTCGAAGCGACATGCCGTCGGAGGGCCTTGGAAATGGGGACCGCGAATGGATATTCGGCGATATGCCTCGGCCTTGGGCTGGAAAAAAACGGGGGGCATCTGGTGACCGTG
Organism: Thermodesulfobacteriota bacterium; assembly: GCA_049324675.1. Taxonomy (GTDB): domain Bacteria; phylum Desulfobacterota; class Desulfovibrionia; order Desulfovibrionales; family Desulfovibrionaceae; genus Desulfolutivibrio. Next base: position 1,953 of record JBMONM010000134.1, on the reverse strand, counting down.
GAGAAATGCTCCAGAAAATCAGATTTGTGTCGCCTCAATCTGCAAAAGGCCGGCCTGGAGAAAACCGTGGTGTGCCTGACGGGGAACGCCTTGAACATAACCCCGGATCTTCCCGTGGGATTCGATTTTCTGTTTCCGGATCTTCCCGTGGATGTCCGCCCCTTTGTTCAGGCCGCCATGCCGAAGATGTCGCCAGGATACGTCATCGCTCTCCACAACCTGGGATTTGCGAGAAAGTACAGAAAGATTCTGGAGTTCGCCCAACAAAATCGGTTGTGTGTCAACAAGGTCAACATCACGGGAGGATACGGCTTTTTCGTGATTTCGGATGGTGAGCCCGGTGTCGATTTTTCTCTGTTTCCGGAGGCTGCAGCGGATACGACGGCGTGCTCATGATCCGCGATGGAGGGCGTGCGCGCCTTCACCATTTTCCCGACGAGCCGCCGCCGCTGAATGATCCGCCGCCTCCGGAGAAGCCGCCTCCGCCTCCGCCGCCGCCAGAAAAACCGCCTCCGCCGCCAAAGAACCCTCCGCCGCCACGCCGGCCGGCGCGAAAGACGAACGGGGCCACGATCCCCAGCACCACCCCGAGCGCGGCCATGACGACAATCAGGCCGATGCCCGCGGACATGAGGAGCGCCAAGACCAGCATCCCCGCGCCGCCGATGCCCGCCCGCACGAAGGCCGGCAGAAACCGCAGCACGGACATGACCACCAGACAGGCGATCAACCCGAAGGCGAATATCCCTTCGGTTCCCTCGCCGTCGTCGGCCGCGCCGGGCTGCTTCCCGGTTCCCTGGTATTCCCCCCGCGCGGCGGCCATCATGGCCCGCACGCCCTTGTCCACGCCGGCGTCGAAATCGCCCTTTTTGAATTCCGGCACGATCACATGGTCGATGATCCGCCCGGTGAGCGTATCGGTCAGGCTGCCCTCAAGCCCGCGCCCGACCTCGATGCGCACCGACCGGTCGCCCTTGGACACCACCAGAAGCGCCCCGTTGTCCTTGCCCTTCTGGCCGATGCCCCATTGCTGGGCCGTCTTGATGGCAAAGCCCTCGATGGTCTCGCCCTGAAGCGAAGGCACGGTCAGGACCACCACCTGGGTCGAATCCGAGGCCTCGAAGGCCGCCAGTTCTTTTTCCAGCCGCTGCACCGTGGCCGGGGACAGGAGCCCGGCCAGATCGTTCACCCGGCCGCCGAGCGGCGGGACGTCCAGACCCCAGGCCGCCATGGCGGTCAGCACCATGGATATGGCGACAAACAGCGCGGCCGAACGTGTTTTCCGCAGCAGGATGTTCATGTCGGTCTCCGGCGTCTAGTTGAACTTGACCTTGGGGGCCGTGGCCGCGGCCTCGTCGGCCTTGAAGTATTCCTTGGGCGCCAGATGCAGCAAAAGCGAGTTGGTGATCGAATTCGGAAACGTCCGTATGGACGTATTGTACACCTGCACGGCCTCGTTGTACCGTTCACGGGCCACGTTGATCCTGTTCTCCGTCCCTTCGAGCTGGTGCTGCAGATCCAAAAAGTTCTGGTTCGCCTTCAGATCGGGATAGTTTTCCACCACGGCCAGAAGCCGGGTCAGGGCCGACGAGACGTCCGACTGGGCCTTCATGTAGCTTTGCACGGCATGGGCGTCCGACAGGGCCTCCACCGACAGCTTCATCTGCGTGGCCTTGGCCCTGGCGTCCATCACGGCCTGCAAGGTGTCCTTCTCATGGGCCGCATAGCCCTTGACCGTCTCCACCAGGTTCGGCACCAGGTCCATCCTCCGTTGCAACGCCGACTGCACGTTGCCCCAGGCCGCGCCCACGGCCTCGTCCTGCCGCTGCATCTCGTTGTAGCCGCAGCCCGACAAGAGCAGCACACACAACAGTCCTATCCACAGTCGCATGATTGGCCTCCCATGATGGTGTGGGGAATCGAGGGTTCGGGAGGGGAGCCCCTTTTTTCAAA
>JBMONM010000133.1:0-10257 GCA_049324675.1 Thermodesulfobacteriota bacterium | reverse complement strand
CAAGGCCCCGGGCCTGGAGATGGTCATGCTCAGCTCACATCTGGCCACGGCCGACGATCCCGACGACTTCGACTATGTGGAGGCCCAGATCCAGGAGTTCACCGCCATCCGGAACCAGCTTCTGGCCCTGGGGCTGCGTTTTGAGACCAATCTGGCCAATTCCGCCGCCATCCTGGCCCACCCCGCGGCCCATTTCGATTCCCGGCGGGCCGGCATCGCCCTCTACGGCGGCAACCCCTTCCGGGGAACGCCCCTGGCCCACCTGGGGCAGGGCCTGGCTCCGGCCATGGAGGTGGCCACACGCATCGTCTCTGTGCATGACCTGGCCGCCGGCCAGTCCGTGAGCTACGGCCGGACCTTCACCGCGCCCGCGGACATGCGCATCGCCGTGGTGGCCGCCGGGTACGCCGACGCCTACGGCCGCAGCCTGTCCAACTCCGGCTTCATGCTTCTGGGTGACGTCCGGGTTCCCATCTGCGGCCGGGTGTGCATGCAGTTGACCGCCGTGGACGTGTCCGAAGCGCCCCAGGTCAAACCCGGCGACGAGATCCTGCTTCTGGGCGGCCAGGGCGACAACGCGATCACCCCGGATGAACTGGCAGAATGGTGGGGGACCATTTCCTACGAGGTCCTGTGCCTGCTCGGCCTCAATCCCCGCGAATACGTCGAGTAGCCTTGGCGTCAGCTGATTTGGAAGCGCGAAGGCCGGGCCGTCTTCTCAGAATCCATAGTTTCCCGTTCAGGGGGCCGGGGGAGTGATCCCCCCGGGCGGGGTCCGGGGCGGCAGCCCCGGTTCTGGCGTCAGGTGCGGTCGCGGTCGATCCACTTGGGGGCCTGGACGGGCGTGTAGGCGCGCATCAGGGCCAGGAGATCGGCAGGGGTGTCGGCGGCCAGGACGATGCCGGCATGGGCTTGGCGCACGAAGCGGTCCGCGACCATGCGGCCGACCAGGGCCAGCAGGGGGTCGTAGAAGCGGGCGACGTTGAGCAGGCCGCAGGGCTTGCGGTGCAGCCCAAGCTGGGCCCAGGTGACGATCTCGCAGAATTCCTCCAGGGTGCCCATGCCGCCGGGAAGGGCGATGAAGCCGTCCGAGAGGTCGGCCATAAGGGCCTTGCGCTCGTGCATGGTGGGTACCACGTGCAGCTTCGTCAGGCCGGTATGGGCCAGTTCCTTGCGCTCGAGGAAGTCCGGCAGAACGCCCACCACCTGGCCGCCGGCGGACAGGCAGGCCGTGGCCGCCGCCCCCATAAGCCCCACGGACGCGCCGCCGTAGACCATGGTCAGGCCTTCCCGGGCCAGGTATTCGCCAAGGGCCTTGGCCGTTTCGAGATAGACCGGATCGCCTCCGGGATTTGAACCGCAAAAGATGCAGATGCTGCGCATGGACCGCTCCAAAAAGGCGGGGAGCCGCCCCAGGCGGCTCCCCGGTCTGCAACCTGTGATTATGGCCGGATACGGCTTATTCGACACCCTCGATCAGGGGCCTGTGCTGACTTAGGTCGAAAAAGCCGCGCACGGGAAAGGGCAGGTCGTAGTTCGGAATCTTGTCGAAATTGATGAAGCCGGCGTTTTTGCCCTCGGAAAGCTCGGAAAGGGCCACCAGCCCCAGGGGAATGGGGAAGTTCAGGGTACAGGAGCGGATGGCCGACAGACGGTCCTTGTAGCGTTCCTTGAGGTAGTCCACGAGTTGGTCGCGCTCCTCTTCGGTGAAGGATTCCAGGACCACCCGGCGACAGCTTTCCAGGCTGACCTCCAGGTCCGGGACCAGGATGTCCCCCAGAAGGGCGTTCCAGTCGTAGGCCTCGGCCTCCGTGGGGTCCCATTGCGGCCTAAACAGGTGGACCTCCACATCTTTGCGGCCCTTGAAGCTCTTGATGACGATGGACAGGGTGTAGGCCCGCTTGACGGGCAGGGCTCCCTCGGCCGGGACGATGTCGATTTCCATGCGTTTTTCCCCTTTGCCGCGTGTGACGGTATCTCGTGGGGGAATTCCCCGTTGTGTCCGAAACGGCTTGGCCGTACATTCAGGATGCGGCGCGGCCGCGCAAACCCCGTAAAAACGGATTTTATCGCTCATGTCCAGTCTTTTCCAGCTGAAAAGCCCGTTCGAACCCAGGGGGGACCAGCCCCAGGCCATCGACGAACTGGTGGCCAATCTGCGGGTCGGGGTGGAAAACCAGGTGCTTCTGGGGGCCACCGGGACGGGCAAGACCTTCACCATGGCCCAAGTGGTGGCCCGGTGCGGCTGTCCGGCCCTGGTCATGGCCCCGAACAAGACCCTGGCCGCCCAGCTCTACAATGAGTTCAAGGGCCTTTTCCCGGACAACGCCGTGGAATACTTCGTCAGCTATTACGACTATTACCAGCCCGAGGCCTACCTGCCGCGCACGGACACCTACATCGAGAAGGACTCGTCCATCAACGACGACATCGACAAGCTGCGCCACGCCGCCACCCATTCCCTGCTCACCCGGCGCGACGTGCTCATCGTGGCCTCGGTGTCCTGCATCTACGGCCTGGGCTCGCGGGATTATTACGAGAAAATGGTCCTGCCGCTCGCGGCCGGCGAGGAAATCTCCATGGACCGGGTGCTCTCGCGGCTGGTGGAGATCCAGTACGAGCGCAACGAGATCGACTTTCACCGGGGGACCTTCCGGGTGCGCGGCGACGTGGTCGAGGTCATTCCCGCCTACAGCCGGGACACGGCCCTGCGCCTGGAATTTTTCGGCGACGAGTTGGAGGCCGTTCTTGAGACCGACCCCCTGACCGGGGAGGTCCTGGGATCGTTGCGGCGCACCATCATCTTCCCCGCCAGCCATTACGTCTCGGACCGGGACAACCTGCATCGCGCGGCCGCGGACATCCGGGAGGAACTCAGGCTGCGGCTGGCCGAATTCCAGGCCGCAAACCGCCTGGTCGAGGCCCAGCGCCTGGAGCAGCGCACCCTCCAGGACCTGGAGATGATCGAGGAACTGGGCTACTGCACCGGCATCGAGAACTATTCCCGGCATCTGGACGGCCGGGCCGCCGGCCAGCCGCCGTATACGCTTCTGGACTATTTCCCCGAGGATTTCATCACCTTTATCGACGAATCCCACATCACCGTGCCCCAGATCGGGGGAATGTACAGCGGCGACCGCTCCCGCAAGCAGACCCTGGTGGATTACGGCTTCCGCCTGCCCTCGGCCCTGGACAACCGGCCCCTCGATTTCGGGGAGTTCCTGTCCCGGGTGGGGCGGATGGTGTTCGTCTCGGCCACGCCCGGACCATGGGAGATCGAGCGGTCCCAGGGCGTGGTGGTGGAGCAGATCATCCGGCCCACGGGGCTTGTGGACCCGGTGGTGGAGGTGCGGCGGACCAGGGGGCAGGTGGACGACCTTCTGGCCGAATGCCGGACGCGCATGGCGGCCGACGAGCGGGTCCTGGTGACCACCCTGACCAAGCGCATGGCCGAGGATTTGACGGATTACCTGAATGCCATGGGGGTTTCGGCCCGCTACCTGCACTCGGACATCGACACCCTGGAGCGGGTGGCCATCATCCAGGCCCTGCGCCAGGGGGAATTCTCCGTGCTGGTGGGCATCAACCTTCTTCGCGAGGGCCTGGACATCCCCGAGGTGTCCCTGGTGGCCGTGCTGGACGCGGACAAGGAAGGTTTTTTGCGCTCTACGCGGTCCTTGGTGCAGACCTTCGGCCGGGCAGCCCGCAACGCCTCGGGCAAGGTGATCCTGTATGCCGACACGGTGACCGGGTCCATGCGTGGGGCCATGGAGGAAACCAGTCGCCGCCGGGAAAAGCAGGAGGCCCACAATCTGGCCATGGGGATCACCCCGGTGACCGTGCGCAAGGATATGGAAAACGTCCTGGATTCCCTGTACAGCCAGATTCGGGATGAGGCGGCCCAGGCGGCCAGACTCGTGGCCGCCGAGGACCCGGACGACTACGGCGTGACCCCGGCATCCATGAAAAAGACCATCCGCCGGCTGGAGCGCGAGATGCGCGAGGCGGCCAAGGAGCTGGCCTTCGAACGGGCCGCGGCGCTTCGCGACCGCATCGCGGCCCTGCGTGAAAAGCTCTTGAGCCTGGGAGAGGCATGAACGCCATCAAACTGCATGGCCGCGTCTTGAGCCTGCAACATCGCCTGGGCGGGTTTTGGCCGATCATCATCGGCTGCGTGATCATGTTCGGGGTCATGGTCATGGGCGTGGCCGCGTACATGACCATCGAGGGCTGGCCCTTTTTCGACAGCCTCTATCAGGTGATCATCACCCTTTCCACGGTGGGCTTCCAGGAAGTCAACCCGCTTTCGGAGCAGGGCCGGGTGGCCACCATGCTGCTGATCGTGTGCGGCGTGGGCAGCTTCGCCTATCTGGTGGGGTCGTTCACCCAGATGCTCATCGAGGGACGGCTGCAAAAAATCTTCGGGAGGCGGCGGGTGCAAAAAGCCATCGACAGGTTGTCCGGGCACATCATCATTTGCGGCTGCGGCCGCATCGGGGCCATCGTGACCGAAAAGATCCTGGCCGAGGGCCAGCATGTGGTGGTCATCGAGAACGATCCCGAGGTGGTGCGGGAACTTGGGGAAAAGGGCGTCCTGCATCTGGCCGGAGACGCCACGGACGACGACGTCCTTCTCGCGGCCGGAATCCGGAAAGCCAAATCCCTGGTGGCCGCCCTGCACCAGGAGGCGGCCAACGTCTACGTGACCCTGACGGCGCGCCAGATCAACCCCGGGCTTTTCATCGTGGCCCGGGCGGACTCTCCGCCGCACATCCCCAAGCTCAAACGGGCCGGGGCCGATCAGGTGCTCATTCCGCATCTGTTCGGCGGAGTGCGCATGGCTCAGTCCGTACTTCGCCCCACGGTGACCAGCTTTCTGGAACTGGCTCTGGGGCGGGGCGAAATCGATCTGCAGATGGAGGAACTGCATGTCCAGGCCACCTCGGAGATCGTGAATCAGAACCTCATCGAGTCCAAGATCCGGCCCCGTTTCGACCTGATCGTCATCGGCATCAAGAAAGCCAGCGGTGAGATGGTGTTCAATCCCCAGCCCCAGGCCGTGCTGGAGGCGGGGGATACCATGATCCTGGTGGGCAAGAAAGACGACCTGGATCGGCTGCGGGCCATTCTGTAAGCGCTGGAGGCCGGCGTGGCGTCGGAAAATATTCCCGGGATCGAATGCGTGGTGGCCAGGTACGACGAGGATGTGGCCTGGACCGGGCACCTTGGCTGTCCGGTGGTCGTCTATGACAAGTCCGGCGCGCCGGGTCCGCTGGCCCTGCCGAACATCGGCCGGGAAACGCATACCTATCTGACCCACATTGTCCGACGCTATCCGGATTTTTCCGATTATACGGTTTTTGTGCAGGCCGATCCCTTCCCCCATCTGCCCGAGGGCATGGATGCGCCGGGGCTGTGGGCGCGTATCGCCCAGAATGCCAGGATGGGCGCGCCTTTTTCCGGATTTGCCTGGTTCAAGCTCAAGTGCGATCGTCTCGGACGGCCCCACGACATGGCCGATTCGGCCCTGGCCGGCTCATGGGCCGGGTTCGGCAAGGATATTCCGGTCGGCGAGGTGTACGCCGCGCTTTTTTCCGGCCCCGTGCCCGAGACTTTTCTCACCCCGGCCCCGGCGGGCCTGTTCATGGCGGCGAAAAAGCGCATCCTGGCCCGGCCCCTCGGTTTTTATCGGGCGGCCCTGGCCCTGGTGGAGGCCGATCCCCAGGACGCGCGCAACACCGGGCACGCCTTCGAGCGGCTGTGGAACGTGATTTTCAACGGAAAAACAGACCTCAACCGGCCCGAATGGGCCGACTGATTCGGAGCCCGTGTGGCCGACGACTTTGATCCCGCAAGCCGGGTCCGGGAACTTCGCGACCTTATCCGGCATCACGACTACCGGTATTACGTCTTGGACGATCCGGAGGTAAGCGATGCGGACTACGACGCTCTGTTCCGGGAACTTGCGGCCGTCGAGGCCGCGCATCCCGAACTGGACGATCCGACCTCGCCCACAAAGCGGGTGGGCGGCGCCCCGGCCGAGGGTTTCGTCTCCAGGCCGCACCGCCAGCGCATGTACAGCCTGGACAACGCCATGAGCCGGGAGGAGTGGGAGGTCTTTCTCGAGCGGGCCCGAAACGCCCTGGCCAGGCAGGGGGGGAGGCTGCCCGGGACCTTTTTCGTGGATCCGAAATTCGACGGCCTGGCCCTGGAGGTCGTTTACGAGAACGGCCGCTTCGCCGCGGCCCTGACCCGGGGGGACGGCGTGACCGGCGAGGACGTGACCGAAAATCTGCGCACCGTGCGCAACCTGCCCCTTTCCCTGGAATCCCATGCGGCTACGGCCGGGCTCCCGGTCCCCCGCCTCCTGGAGGTGCGCGGGGAGGTGGTCATCACCCGCCAGCATTTCTATGAGCTCAACGAGTCCCGCCGGGCCGCCGGGGAAAAGGTTTTCGCCAATCCGCGAAACGCCGCGGCCGGGTCCGTGCGCCAGCTCGATCCCAGAATCACGGCCGCGCGGCCCCTGCGCTTTTTCGCCTACGGGACGGGCGAGGCGGATTTCGCCGGGGCCTCGCCCCCCTGGACCACCCAGGCGGCCATGATGGGGGCGTTGGCCGGCTACGGGTTCACGGTGGCCAGGCAGGGCCGGATATGCCGGACCGCCGAGGTCTATCCGTTTTTTCTGGAACTGGGGAAGATGCGCCTGGACCTGCCGTTCGAGATCGACGGGGCTGTGGTCAAGTGCGACGACCTGGCGGTCCAGGCCGGGCTGGGATTTACGGATCGCGCCCCGCGTTTCGCCGTGGCCCTGAAATTTCCGGCCCACGAGGCCGAGACGAGGCTCGAGCGGATCGAGGTCCAGGTGGGCCGCACCCGGGTCATCACCCCGGTGGCCATCCTCGAACCCGTGTCCCTGGCCGGGGTGACCGTGTCCCGGGCCACGCTGCACAACGAGGACGAGATCGCGGCCAAGGACCTGCGCGAGGGCGATGTGGTCGTGGTGCGCCGGGCCGGGGACGTGATCCCCGAGGTGGTCCGGGCCGTGGAGGAGAAACGGCCGCCGCAGGGCCTTGCCCCGTACGTTTTTCCCCCGGAGTGTCCCTCGTGCCGCACCCCCAGCGTGCGGCTTCCGGGCGAGGCCGCGCGGCGCTGCGTCAATCCGGACTGTCCCGGGGTGCGGCTTCGGGGCATCGTCTACTTCGTGTCCAAGTCCGGCCTGGACATCGAAGGCGTGGGTGGGAAGTGGATCGAGATCCTGGTGGATCGCGGGTTTTTGCGGTCTCCGGCCGACCTGTTCACCCTGACCGTGGAGCGGTTGCTGACGCTGCCGCGCATGAAGGAGACCCTGGCCTCCAAATTCGTGGCCTCCATCGCCAGGGCCAGGGAGACGGCCACCCTGGAGAAGTGCATCGCGGCCCTGGGCATCCCCCAGGTGGGCGCGCGCACGGCCCGGACCCTGGCTGGCAGCTATCCGGATATGGGGGCGCTTGCCGATGCCGGCGAGGAGGAATTGACGCGGCTGCCGGACATCGGTCCGGAGGTGGCAAGGTCCATCCGGGAATTTTTCGACAATCCGGACAATAGGGCCCTGCTGGACCGGTTTCGGGAACTCGGACTGTGGCCCGTGGCCAGGAAAAAACCGGTCGGGGAGACCACGGGGCCTCTGGCCGGAAAGCGGTTCCTGTTTACCGGCGAACTGCCGGACATGCCCCGCCAGAAGGCCCAGGAACTGGCGGAGGCCGCCGGGGGGATCGTGGTTTCGGGCGTATCGAAAAAGCTCGATTATCTGGTGGCCGGGGACAGGCCGGGCTCGAAACTGGCCAAGGCCCGGGGGCTTGGGGTGGCGGTCATCGACAAGGAGGCCTTCCTGGGCCTTTTGCGATCCGGGCCCGGACGCGCGGGCATGGTTCAGGCCAGCCTTCTGGAGTCGGGACACCCAGAATGAGCCGCTCCCCCGGCGCGGTGCCGGGGCGGGTGTTGACGGGGATCGGCCATTCGGTGTTTTGATGGCCTGACCGGTCGGTTTTCATGGACACTTTTTCAGGAGGAGACGGGCATGAGCGTGTGCGACGTGGTCATCATGGGCGCCCGGGGCAGGATGGGATCAACCCTGGTCAATCTGGTCCGGGAGAGTCAGGACCACCGCCTGGCGGCCGTGGTCGAGCGCCCGGGGAACGAGGAGGGACTTTCGGGCCTGGGATGCCTGGTCGAGACCGACCTGGCCCGGGTGCTGCCCAAGGTCCCGGGCGCGGTGGTCATCGATTTCACCTCTCCGGCCTGCACCATGGCCGTGGCCGCGGCGGCCGCCGCCGCCGGCAATCCGGTAGTCATCGGCACTACCGGGCTTTCCCCGGATCAGACCGCCGTTCTGGAACGCATCTCCGCCACGGCCCGGGTCTTCTGGGCCCCGAACATGAGCGTGGGGATCAACGTCCTGCTGTCCGTGCTGCCCGACCTGGTGCGCAGGCTCGGCCCGGCGTACAATATGGAGGTCATGGATATCCACCACAACAAAAAGGCCGATTCCCCCAGCGGCACGGCCATCAAGCTCGGCCAGAGCCTGGCTGCGGCGGCCGGTCGGGATTTCGACGCGGTCAAAAAGTACTGCCGGGAAGGGATCATCGGTCCGCGCACCCAGGAGGAGATCGGCATTCAGGCCCTGCGCGGCGGGGACGTGGTGGGGGACCACACGGTCTATTTCTTCGGCCCCGGTGAACGCATCGAGGTCACCCACCGGGCCCATTCCCGGGACACCCTGGCCCGAGGGGCGTTGCGGGCCGCGGCCTGGATCGGAACCCAGGAACCGGGCAGGCTCTACGGCATGGCGGACATGCTCGGGTAGCCGGGTCCGTTGGCAAGATCCGGATCGGCGGTCCGGGAAGGGCCTTGGGAGGCATCCGGCGCGTCAGGCGGCCGGAGCCGGTTCGGGCTGAACGGTCAGTTTGGCCTTCATCCGCGCCAGGACCGGGTCCAGGGCGGTTTCGACGTTTCTCATGGCCTTATCCGTCATGTCCCGGTCGCCGGTGCGGGCCGTGACGTCCAGGTTTTTGGCCGCGGCGCTGAGGGTCTTGGCCCCCATGGTCGCGGCCGCGCCCTTGAGGGAATGGGCCAGAAACGCCAGCCGTTCCAGATCGCCCGCAGACAGGGCCTGGCGCATGTCCCCGAGCATGCCGGGTTTCTCCTCGACAAAGGCGGCGAAGAGCTTGTGCACGAAGGCCGCGTTTCCTCGGGCCTTTTCCAGAAGCCAGGCATAGTCCAGAACCTCGGGGTCGTCCTGTTCCGAAACCTGGGCAAGCCGTCCCTTCCGGGCCAGAACGCGCCGCAGGGACGCGGATATCTCGGGCAGGCCCACGGGCTTTTGCAGATAGTCGTCCATGCCCGCCCGCAGAAAGCTCTCCCTGTCGCCCTTGTGGGCGTGGGCCGTCAGGGCGATGATCGGCACATCCCGGTCGACGCTCCCGCTTGCGGCGTTCCGGATGATCCGGGTGGCCTCGATGCCGTCCATCTCGGGCATCTGGATGTCCATGAGTACGGCGTCCACCCGGCTTTGTTCCAGGACCTTGACCGCCCTCAGGCCGGTGTGGGCGGTGATGACCGTGTGCCCGCTCTGCTCCAGAAGCTCCCGGATGAACATCTGGTTGACCGGATTGTCCTCGGCCAGAAGGATGGTCAATGGCGGCAGGACGTTTTCCTCGACAACTTCCCATTCCTCCCCGGCGCCGATCGGGATTTTTTCTCCGGCCGGCCGGAGATCCACGAAAAACGAGAAGACGCTGCCTCGGCCTTCCTCGCTTTCCACCTGGATCCGGCCTCCCATCATGGTCACCAGTTCCTTGAAGATGGAAAGCCCAAGGCCGGCCCCGCGATATTTGCGGGTGGCCGAGGGATCGGCCTGGGTGAAGCTTTCGAAGATGGCGTCCAGCTTGCCGGCGGGGATGCCGATGCCCGTGTCGCGGACCCGGAACGCGAGCCTGATGCTCGGCGTCCCCGGGTCCTGGTCCTCGGCCAGGTCCACGTCCACCTCGACGCAGCCCTTGTCCGTGAATTTGACGGCGTTCCCCACCAGATTGACCAGTATCTGCCGCAAACGGACGGCGTCGCCCACCACGATCCCGGGGACCTGGGCACCAATGCGGGCCGTGAGCGCCAGTTCCTTCTGCCCGGCCAGGGGAGTGAACACGGTGATGGCGCTGTGCACGGTTTCGGGCAGATCGAAGGCGGCCTGGGCCAGCCGCAGCCTTCCGGAGGTGATCCGGG
>JBMONM010000132.1:0-10323 GCA_049324675.1 Thermodesulfobacteriota bacterium | reverse complement strand
AAAATTATTGTTCAACAATAATTTTTTATCGAATTGCACAGGGCATCCGACGCAGGGGCGAAAAGTCCGCGCCGGCAGCCAGACCCGGAGCCATCAGGAAAAAGGGCCTGGTTTCGCCCGAAACCGGTCGCCGGGGAATCATGGGCGCATCATCTGTTGCGCGCCGGAACCTCGGGGGGTACATGAGGACAAAGGGGGACGGTCTCCCGGTCAACGAGGCGGAACACCATGCGGAATTTCGAGGAACAGGAAGCCCTGCGCAAAAAGATCCTTTCCCGGCTCAAGCGCATCGAGGGGCAGGTGCGGGGCATCCAGAAGATGATCGAGGCCGGAAAGGAATGCGAGGACATCCTGGTGCAGGTGCGGGCGGTACGATCGGCCCTGGCGGCCGCAAGCGGGCTCATCCTGCGGCGGTACCTGTCCCGATGTCACGAGGAGGCCCTGGCGGCGGGTCGGGACACCCCGGAGTCCCTGGAGAAATTCATCCGGGTCATGGCCAATTTCATGGACCACTGACCGCCGGCGCCGTCCGGACCTCAGGGCTCGCCCTGAGTCGCCTGTTCCCCGGTCAATCCGAAGCGTCTGCGTCGGGACCGGTATTCCGCGACGGCCTTGTCGAACTCGTCGGCCGTGAAATCCGGCCAGAGCGCCTCGGGGAAGACAAACTCGCTGTATGCCGACTGCCACAAGAGGTAGTTGCTGATGCGCAGTTCCCCGCTGGTGCGGATGACCAGATCCGGGTCGGGCTGCCCGGCGGTGTACAACTCGGCCTCGAACCGCTCGGCCGTGATGTCCTCCGGGGATACGCCGCTGGCCGCAAGCGCCCTGCAGGCGCGCAGGATCTCCTCCCGGCCGGAATAGTTGAGGGCCAGGTTCAGACGCATGGCCCGGCAGGCGGCGGTCTTTTTGATCACGTGGGACAGGGCCCGGCGCGGCGCCAGGGGCAGTTCGGCGAGCTCCCCGAGAACGGACAGGCGGATGTCGCGTTCGAGAAGGGAGTCCGCCTCGCGGGTGACGAACCGGGTCAGGAGGTCGAACAAAAACGATATCTCCTCCTTGGGCCTTCCCCAGTTCTCCCGGGAGAAGGTGTACAGGGTGAGATGCCCGATCCCGAGTTCCCGGCAACGGGTGACCACGGCCTTGGCCGCCTCGGTCCCGGCCTTGTGGCCCTCGCTGCGGGGCAGCCCGCGTTGTTGCGCCCACCGGCCGTTGCCGTCCATGATCACGGCCACGTGGCGGGGCAGGTCTTCACCGATCAGTGTTATATCTCCATGATTTCTTTTTCTTTTTTCGCCAGGGCGGCATCGACCTTGGCCACGTAGGCGTCGGTGAGCTTTTGGATTTCCTCCTGGCCCTTGTGCTGCTCATCCTCGGAGATGGACTTGTCGTTTTTTTTCTTCTTGAGGATTTCGTTGGCGTCGCGGCGGACGTTGCGCACGGCCACCTTGGCCTCCTCGGTGTATTTCTTGGCCACCTTGACCAGGTCCTTGCGGCGCTCCTCGGTCAGGGGGGGGATGCCGATGCGGATGATCTTGCCGTCGTTGACCGGGGTCAGGCCCAGGTCGGACTTGAGGATGGCCTTTTCCACGTCCGCGAAGGCCTTGCGGTCCCAGGGCTGGATGGTGATGGTCCGGGAGTCGGGCGTGGAGACGGAGGCGATCTGGTCGAGCGGCGTGGGCGTTCCGTAGTAGTCGACGCGGATGCCGTCCAGAAGACCGGTGGTGGCCCGTCCGGTGCGCAGACGGGAGAATTCCTTGTCCAGGCTGGCCAGGGCCTTTTTCATTTTGTCTTCGGCGTCTTTGATGGCTTCGCGCATCCTAGTTCTCTCCTTCGACAATGGTGCCCACGGGTTCACCGGCGAGCACCCGGGTGAGGTTGCCCGCTGTGAACATGTTGAAGACCACGATGGGCAGGTTGTTGTCCATGGCCAGGGAGATGGCCGTGGCATCCATGACCCGGAGTTGTTTTTTCAGGACATCCATGTACGTCAGCCGTTCGAATTTGACCGCGTCGGCGTGTTTGACCGGGTCCTTGTCATAGACGCCGTCCACCTTGGTGCCCTTGAGGATGGCCTGGGCGCGCAGTTCCATGGCCCGCAGGGCGGCGGCGGTATCCGTGGTGAAATAGGGGTTTCCGGTCCCGGCGGCACAGATGACCACCCGTCCTTTTTCCAGGTGGCGCATGGCCCGGCGGCGGATGTACGGCTCGCAGACCTCCCGCATGGCGATGGCGGACATGACCCGGGTGGACAGTCCGAGTTTTTCCAGGGCGTCCTGCACGGCCAGGGCGTTTAGGACCGTGGCCAGCATGCCCATATAGTCGGCCGAGGCCCGGTCCATGCCCGCGGCCTGTTCGGACACGCCGCGAAAGATGTTGCCCCCGCCGATGACCAGGGAAACCTGGGCTCCGGCGGCGGCGGCCTGGGCGATGTCCCGGCAGAACGCGCCGATCGTGGCCGTATCCAGGCCGAAAGGCCGGCCGCCGGCCAAGGCCTCGCCGCTTATCTTAAGCAAAACCCTCGAAAACCGCAAACCGGCCATGTTTCCTCCAGGGAAGGTGGTTGGGCCGCCGCGCGGCCGGGACGCTTCGGGTCCGTCCGGGTATGTAAACCCGGCCGGGGGTTCCGGCAACCGGTGCGTGCGCGGGGGAGTTCGGGAAGCGCCCTTGGCGCGGCGCGCCGGGCATCCCAAAAAAAACGGGCCTTGCGGCCCGTTCTCGTGTGTCGTCTCGTCGCCTACTGGGCGTCTTCGCCCAGGGCGAAGCGCACGAAGCGCCCGATCTGGATGTTCTCGCCGATGACCCCGACGAGCTCGTTCATGAGGTCCTGGATGGACACCTTGTCGTCCTTGATGAAGGGCTGTTCCAGCAGGCAGACTTCCTTGTAGAACTTCTTGATCCGCCCCTCGACGATCTTTTCCGCGATCTGTTCGGGCTTGCCCTCGGCCATGGCCTGGTGCTTGTAGATCTCGCGTTCCTTGGCCAAAAGGTCGGCCGGCACGTCGGCCGGGGCCAGACACACCGGGTTGGCCGCGGCGATCTGCATGGCCACGTTCTTGGCGAACTCCAAAAAGCGGTCCGAACGGGCCACGAAGTCGGTCTCGCACTTGACCTCGACCAGGACGCCGATCTTGCCCGTGGAGTGGATATAGGAGCCCACGACGCCCTCGGAGGTGGCCCGCCCGGCGCGTTTCTGGGCCTTGGACAGGCCCTTCTCGCGCAGCCAGGAGACGGCTTTCTCCTCGTCGCCGCCGCATTCCTGCAGGGCCTTTTTGCAGTCCATCATGCCCGCGCCGGTCTTGTCGCGCAGGGTCTTGACCGTCTGGGCGGATATCTCAGCCATGTTACGCGTCCTCCTCGCTGGTTTCTTCCGTAGCCGGGGCTTCCTCGGCGGGGTTCTCCGGGGCCTTCTCGGCGGCCTTGGCGGCCTCCCTGGGATCGCGCTCCTTGTGCATGGCCTCGCCTTCCAGGCAGGCCTCGGCGATGGAGGCGGCGAACAGCTTGATGGCCCGGATGGCGTCGTCGTTGCCCGGGATGATGTAGTCGATCAGGTCCGGATCGCAGTTGGAGTCCACCACGGCCACCACCGGGATGCCGAGTTTGCGGCATTCCTGGACCGCGATCTCCTCGCGCTTGGGGTCGATGACGAAGGCGGCCTGGGGCAGGCCGTCCATGTCCTTGATGCCGCCGAGGGCCAGATTGAGCTTGACGACCTCGCGGTTCATCATCACGATTTCCTTTTTGGGGAACCGGTTGATGGAGCCGTCCTCGAACATGCGTTCCAGGGTCTTTAGGCGCTCGATGCTCTTTTTGATGGTCTGGAAGTTGGTGAGCATGCCGCCCATCCACCGGTTGGTGACGAAGAACTGTCCGGCGCGCTCGGCCTCTTTTTTGACCGAGTCCTGGGCCTGGCGCTTGGTGCCCACGAAGATGAGCTTGCCGCCCTGGGCGATGGTGTCCACGATGAAGTCGTGGGCCTTCTGGTAGAGTTTGACGGTCTGCTGCAGGTCGATGATGTGGATGCCGTTGCGGGCGCCGAAGATGTAGGGGCGCATCTTGGGGTTCCAACGCCGGGTCTGGTGGCCGAAGTGGACGCCGGTCTCCAGAAGCTGCTTCATGCTGACATAGGCCATGGTTCCGATCTCCTTGGGTTTTTTTCCTCCATCCCGGTCCAGGCCCGTCAAACCCTGCGCGATTGCGCCCGGGCACCCGGGGCCGCTCCGGGATGTGTGTGATGGGGAACAGGGATGCTTAGTCGAAAACGGGGCGGTTGGCAAGAGGGGTTATTTTAGTCGTTTTGTACTCGCTATGGAAATGAGAAAATCAAGGACAGAAATTGAGTTACGAAGTATTTCAGCCGCGAGTTCATGTAGGCTTTTGCTCTCAAAGCCAAGAGCACTTGAGATTTTTCGATAGTTTGAACCCTTTCGATGGGCAGAACTACTGGAACGAATATTTTGAAGTTTTCGAAGAAAACATATGCAGTTATTTGTATCCGGAATGTTGTGATCAATGATGAACCGTTCAAGTATGTTAATACTTCCATCGCTTTTATTTTCAGTATCAGAGATATTTATTTCACGAATCTTGGAGATATTTATGGAATCAACTAATATTTTTGCGAGTGATAATATTAGCTCGTCAAAGTTACGTTGCTCATTGTCGCATGGAATCCTGATGCACTTTAAGTGGTGCTCATCGTCTATAGATAGCGGGAGCAATATCTTCCAGCCAAGAATATTGTCACAAACCAAGTTTAGTTCTCTGTATTTATCTTGGAATATATGTTCTAATCTTTCTGTTTGTAATGGCTGATTAAGAATTTGACGGCCAAAGAACGTTTTGCTCATTGATCCTTCTGGAGGAATGTTATGTTCACGCCAATGTAGTTGCTCTTCATAAGAAAGTTTTTCCCCAAGATCCCCAAGCCATGCGCAGACCTTGTTATCATGATGGTCGTCAACATCCATGCTCCAAAGAGTTCCGCACGAAATTTTCGAATCATTCACCGTATACTTGCTTGGGTATTGGTAGTATTTGTCTAGTACTTTTTTATCAAAATGCACAATGGTTAAATAGTGTTGTGCATTAGGGATGTTATTGAAATTGTCGCGCAGTTCGTTTGGGTTTGAAGTGTATTCAATAGTTGTTCCATCATCATTTACGCCAATAATATAATGAGCATAACGCTTGTTTTGTTTTTTTGCAAATCCCCAGAAACCACTCTGGGATTTTAAAAATGGAGCGATAAGTCGTTTTCCAATAAGTCTGCTAAAAGATCTGTAACTTTTAGTGGCACTGCTAAAATTATCATAGATATGTCCCCAGCACATGTGGCTGTCGATGTGTTCATCATTGTATTTGCCAACGCCTAGTTCTTCCAATGAATATTTAGAGTATTCTTTGAAATCAAATTGAAGCAATAAATGCATTTCTTTAATAGCCAAAAATTGCCTAATCATTTTAAGTTTAATTTGGACACGATCAGCTTTGACGATAGCAACCAATTCTTCTTTACCATCGTCGTCAATTTTTATGTATTCATTGGTTTTGTTGTCTTGATAAAGCCTATGGAAAAGTCTGAACTCCTCACTTATTTCGATGTAGTCCGGGCGTATTCCGTAGAATGCCCTGGTGAGGGTCAAAGGTTCTGTCCCGCTAGTATTCCCAAATCGAAAGTATTCAACAATTTTTTCATTATCTTTATAGTATTCAATAGAACCCGGATAGCCATCGTCAGGAAAAAAATCCCAACATATTTGAGATAGGGAGCTATTAATTTGGTTAGATGGAATCAAAGCACAAAATATACCATGGCTGTGCGAGTTTGTATTATCGTCAAGATATGCCGTAATCATCTCTGTTGGCTGCATTTTGTTTTTCAACCATGACAGAGTGTTGTGTTGGAGAAGCCTAATCTTGTCTTTTTTAATATCCATTATAAATCACTTCCGAAGTATAAATGTGCTCATTATGTACAGATATAGTATTCATCTGAAAGTGCCGCCCCCCCCGCCGGGGTAGCGATTAGGCTGTTTGCATATCCACATCCAGGGGGAGTCAGTGGAAGGTAAAGACCTTCAAGGAAAACACAGTAGGCTTCCGACAGTTCATGGCACAACCGCCGTAAACGGCAGGGCCACGTAGAAGGTCGTGCCGACCCCCACCTCGCTCTCCACGGCGATGGACCCGCCCATCAGTTCCACGAGCCGCTTGACGATGGACAACCCCAGCCCCGCCCCCTGGTGGCTTCGGGAGTACCCCGTGCTGGCCTGGACAAAGGGCTTGAACAGCGTCTCCAGTTTCTCGTCCGGGATGCCGCAGCCCGTGTCCGCAACCACGAACAGCGCCCGGGACTCGGCCGCCCGGCGCGGCGGCAGGGGATACGCCTCCAGGGCCACGCTCCCCGATTCGGTGAATTTGAGGGCGTTGCCCACGAGGTTCGTCAGCACCTGCTGCACGCGCGTGGCGTCGCCCTTGACCAGCGCCGGCAGGGCGGGGTCGGCGTAAAGGCGCAGGGGCACGCCGGATTGCAGATGCACGGGATGGAGAAGATCCTCCACCTGGCGCAGCACCCCCCTGATGTCGAAGGGCTCGGCATGCAGGGTCATCTTGCCGGCCTCCATGCTGGAGAAGTCCAGGATGTCGGACAGAAGGCAGGTCAGACGCTTGCTCGACCGGATCGCGATATCGGCATATCTGGCCTGTTCCGGGTCGGCGGCGCCGGTCTGGATGAGCTGCAGCATGCCCAGGATGCCGTTGAGCGGGGTTCGGATTTCGTGGCTCATGTTGGCCAGGAACTCGGATTTGGCCTGGTTGGCGGCCTCCGCCGCCTCCATGGCCCGGAGAAGCGCGATCTCGGCCCGCTTCCTCTCGGTGATGTCCTGGACCGTCCCGTGCAGGCCGATGATCAGCCCGTGCCGGTCGCGTGTCGGGCCGCCGAAGGCGGTCACCCAGCGCACGTCCGCGTCCGGCCGGAGCATTTCCAGCTCCAGTTGGTAGGGAGTCGCGCTCTGAAGGGCCGTATCCACCGCCTGCCGCAGGCGTTCCATGCCCGGCGGGGAAAAGAAGTGCCCCAGCCGGGCGAACGACAACGGTTCCGAGCCGGGAGCGCGGCCGACGATGCGCCACAGTTCGTCCGACCATTCGATGGTGTCCGTGTCCCGGTCCCATCTCCAGATCCCGATGCGGGCCAGGGCGTGGGCCTGCCTGAGCATCTCCTGGCTCTTCTGGAGTTCGGCCAGAAGCGCTTCGTTGCGTTCCCGGAGCAGGCGGTTCTCCAGGTCCCTGGCCACGCGTTCGGCGAATTCCTTGGGGTTGAGCGGCTTGGGAAAATATCCCTGCACCCGGCCTTTGTTGATGGCGTCAACCAGCGGATCGAAGTCGCTGTAGCCCGTCAGCATGTAGCGCAAAACGCCCGGAAATTCCTCGGCGGCCTGTTCCAGCAGGGCCGCCCCGGACACGTGCGGCATGCGCTGGTCCGTGACCAGCACGTGGATTTCCTCGGTGCGCAGGATCGCAAGCGCCTCGTCGGCCGACTCCGCCAGACGGATCGTGTAGTCGCGGCGGAACAGCGCCTGGAAGCTTTTCAGGTTCTCCGGCTCGTCGTCCACGTAGAGCATGAGGGGCTTGGTGTATTTTGCAAGCGGGCTCATGGGGCGTCCTCCCGGCTGGCTGGCACATAGATGGAAAAGGTGGCCCCCTGTCCGGGGATGCTCGCAACCTCCAGGGCGCCATGGTGTTCCTGGATCAGGTTGGCGCAGATGAAAAGGCCCAGTCCGGTTCCCCGGCCCACGGGCTTGGTGGTGAAGAAAGGATCGAAGATGCGCCCCAGTATCTCTGGCGCGATGCCGGGACCGGTATCGGCCACATGCAGGACGGCCTGGGGCGTCCCGTCGCGCGTGGCGGTCCCGGTGGTCAGGGTGATGGCGCGCCGGGCCGGGTCGTCCACGGACTCCACGGCGTCGATGGCGTTGTTGAGGATGTTTAAGACCACCTGGCTCAATTTGCCGAAATTGCCGCAAAGCAGGGGTGCGTGGCCATAGCGTTTTTCGATGGTCGCGATTTTTTTCAAGCGGTTGTTGAGCATGACCAGGGCGGATTCGAGCACGTCGTGGATATCGATGTCCCGGCTCAGGGCGTCGTCGGTGCGGGAAAAGACCTGCAAACACCCGACGATGTGCCCGGCCCGCGAGAGCCCTTCGTAGATATGGGATAACAGCTCCGGAATCTCCCGGACCAGGGTCGGATACTCCTTTTCCCGCTCGAACGCGTCCAGGGCGGCCCGCTTTTCGTCGGCCACGGACTCACGGCAGAAGGCGACCAGGGCCGTCAGGTCGCGGATGTCCTTTTCCAGGCCGTGGAAGCTGGTTTTCACGAAATTGAGGGGGTTGTTGAGTTCATGGGCCACGCCGGCCGCCAGCACTCCCAGGGCGGCCATCTTCTCGGACATGACCAACTGGTTCTGGGCCTTTTTGAGCTGCTCCAGGGCCTCGCGCAGGGCCGCGTTCTGCCCGTTCAGTTCGGCCTGGGCCCGGCGCAGGGCCAGATGGGTGCGCACCCGGGCCAGGACCTCCTCCACATGAAACGGCTTGGTGATGTAGTCCTGCCCCCCCTGGTCGAAGGCCCGGACCTTGTCCGTGGCGTCCCCCAGGGCGCTGATGAACAGCACCGGGATGTCCGCCAGGTCCGCATCGGCCTTGAGCCGGCGGCAGACCTCGAACCCGTCCATCCCGGGCATGGTGATGTCCAGAAGGATCATATCCGGCGGGGCGCGTCGCGCGGCCTCCAGGGCCATGCTTCCGTTCGTGGCCGGACGGGCCTTGTAGCCGTGCGCCGTGAGCATTCCGGACAACAGTTGGAGGTTGGCCGGCACATCGTCGACGATCAGGATGGACGGCGGACTGTCGGCGCTCATGCGACGTCCCTCTCTTGCAAAAGGCCTTGCAGTTCCTCGAAGCGGAACCCGTCCACCAGTTCCAGAAGGCCCCTGGCCACGTCCGCATGGTCCGGGCCGAGCCGGCCAAGTCCTTCGCGAAGGGCCTCCACGTCCAGACTCAACGCGGCGCTGCGCAGGGAGGAAAGAATATCCGCCGGAAGCCGGGCGAGGTGGTCGGGGTC
The DNA here is from genome assembly GCA_049324675.1 of Thermodesulfobacteriota bacterium. GTDB lineage: Bacteria > Desulfobacterota > Desulfovibrionia > Desulfovibrionales > Desulfovibrionaceae > Desulfolutivibrio. Next base: position 1,206 of record JBMONM010000132.1, on the reverse strand, counting down.
GATCGCCTGCCGTGACCGGGCCGGCTGGTCGGCGGCGTGTTCCGCCGCGTCGGCCTCCTCGAAGTCCACGCCCAGATGCCGGCGCACGAGTTCGAAAAGCTCCTCGGCCTTGTAGGGCTTTTTCAGGAATCCGACGGCCCCGGCGGCCAGCACCCGTTCCTTTTCCGACAACAGGACGCTGGCCGTCACCGCGATCACGGGCGCGGCGGCCGCCCCGTCCGCGTTCCGGATATGCGCCAGCACCCCGAAGCCGTCCATCTCCGGCATGATCATGTCCAGAAGCACGAGATGCGGTTTCCATTCATCGTAGAGCGAGCAGGCCGGACGGCCGTCGCCGGCCTCCCGGACCACGAACCCGGCCTCCTCCAGCAGGCGGACCAGGATCTCCCGGTTGGCCTCGTTGTCGTCCACCACCAGGATGCGGCGTTTATCCTGACCGGGCCGCAACCGGGCCGGGCGGAAGACATGCCCCGCGTCCCGTTCCTTGCCCGGGACGCCTTCCGTCAGGGGCACGCTGACCCGGAACACGCTTCCCCGTCCCAGGCTGCTTTGCACCTCGATGCCGCCGCCCATGAGTTCCGCATAGGCCTTGGCGATGGCCAGCCCGAGGCCGGTGCCGCCCGCCCGGCTGCCCGCGTCGAGCTGTTCGAAGTGGGAAAAGATGGTCTTTTGGGCCTCATCCGGGATGCCCGGTCCGGTGTCCTCCACCTCGAACAGCAGACATCTCCCCGCCTCCGCGCCGGAATGGCCTTCCTGCGGCATCGCGGCCGCTACGCCGACGCGCAGGGCCACGCCGCCCTGTTCGGTGAACTTCACCGCGTTGGCCAAAAGGTTGCCGAGCACCTGGCGCAGCTTTTGCGCGTCGGCCCTGATCCAGCGCGGCACGTCCGGGGCCATGGCGACCTCCAGGGAGATGCCCTTGTTTCGGGCCAGGACCCGGAACATGGCCTCCAGGTCGCCAAGCATGGAACCCAGGTCGAAATCCTCCACCTGCAGGGTCATGCGGCCGGCCTCGATCTTGGACATTTCCAGGATGTCGTTGAGCAGCAACAGCAGATGTTCGCCGCTGCGGTACACGGTTTCCACCGAGCGCCGGTGCCCGGCCCCCAGGCCGGGATCGCGCAGAAGCAACTGGGCGAATCCCAGGATGGCGTTGAGCGGCGTGCGGATCTCATGGGACATGTTCGCCAAAAAAAGGCTTTTGGC
>JBMONM010000131.1:0-10386 GCA_049324675.1 Thermodesulfobacteriota bacterium | reverse complement strand
CTGGCGGCTTTTCAAATTTCTGCCCGACGGCATCCTGGTCACCTTCCAGGTGACCATCCTCTCCATCCTCCTGGCCATCGTCATCGGACTTCTGACCGGACTGGGGCGCATCTCCCGCAACCGGACGATCAACCTGGTGGCCTCCACCTACGTGGAGATCGTGCGCGGCATTCCGCTCCTGGTCCAGCTCTTTTACATCTATTACGCCATCGGCCACTTCGTGAAGGTTCCGGACATGGTGGCGGCGGTGGTGGCCATGAGTTTCTGTTACGGGGCGTACATGGGCGAGGTGTTCCGGGCGGGGATTCTGTCCATCTCCCACGGCCAGACCGAGGCCGCCCGGTCCCTGGGGTTCAGCCGCACCCAGACCATGTTCTTCGTGATCCTGCCCCAGGCCTGGCGAACCATATTGCCGCCGGTCGGCAACGAGTTCATCGCCCTGTTGAAGGACACCTCCCTGGTCTCCATCCTGGCCGTCTCGGACCTTCTGCGCCGGGGCCGGGAATTCGCCTCGGAAAGCTTTCTGTATTTCGAGACCTACACCATGGTGGCCCTGATCTACCTCATCATCACCCTGATCCTCTCCAAACTGGTGAGCATCATGGAAGAGAGGCTTTCGCGCCATGTCACCCGCTGATCCCATCATCCGCGTCGAAAACGTCAGCAAACACTTCGACACGATGGTCGCCCTGGACCAGGTGAGCCTTTTCGTGGAACCCGGAGAGAAGGTGGTCATCATCGGCCCCAGCGGCTCGGGCAAGTCCACCCTGCTGCGGACCATCAACCGTCTGGAAAGCATCACCGCCGGTTCCGTGGTGGTGGACGGCTTCGACCTGTATTCCCCGGCCGTGGACATCAACAAGGTGCGCATGGAAGTGGGCATGGTCTTCCAAAGCTTCAACCTCTTTCCGCACATGACCGTGCTCGGAAACCTGACCATCGCGCCCATGAAGCTGAAAAAGACGCCTCGCGCCGAGGCCGAAGCCCTGGCCCGGCGGCTCCTGGAAAAGGTGGGCATCCCGGACAAGGCCGACGTCTATCCGGTCAAGCTCTCGGGCGGGCAGCAGCAACGGGTGGCCATCGCCCGGGCGTTGGCCATGAACCCGAAGATCATGCTCTTCGACGAGCCCACCTCGGCGCTGGACCCGGAGATGATCGGCGAGGTCCTGGACGTCATGGCCGCCCTGGCCCGGGAGGGCATGACCATGGTGGTGGTGACCCACGAGATGGGTTTCGCCCGGGAAGTGGCCGACAGGATCATCTTCATGGACGAGGGTCGTATTCTGGAAGAGGCCCCGCCGGCCAAATTCTTCACCGCGCCGGAACATCCGCGCACCCAGAAATTCCTGGAACAGATCCTGTAGCGTGACCGGGGAGTTCGAACTCCCCGGCGCTTCCCCGTGATATCCGCAGAGAGAAAGTCCCTCCGCGGCATGCGTCGTTTCAATCCTCTTTGTCCCAACCGCCCCGCCCCCTTGTCTTTTTCGCTTCGGAAACGTAGCGTGGCGTGCGACAGACCCGTACGCCCCCGTCCCTGAACCCAATGAGCAAAGGCGTCCGATGAGATCCCAGGCCATCGACATTCACAAAACCCTTTTCGAAGAGCTGGACCCCACACGTCTCCAACACAGATTTCTCTCGGCCCTGCTGGAAATGCAGCACGTCGAGCGCGGCTCCCTGTGGATCGAGGACGGCCAGTCCTATACCTGCATCGAGGCCGTGGGCGCCCAAAGCGCCGACATCAGAGGCTACCGCATCCCCCGCTCCGCTCCGAGCATCGTCGGCTGGGTCATCCAGAACGGCCGCATGACCATTGCCGAGGCCCACAAGGACAAACGCCACTTCCGGGAGATCGAAGCCGGCTTCGACGTCAAGAGCACCCTCATCCTGTGCTATCCCCTGATCCTGCGTGACGGACGGGTCTACGGCGCGGTGGAGATCATCGACACCGCCCACGGAGGCAGCCGGCTCAACCTGCAAAAGGACTATCTGGAACTCATGGAGGATCTGGTGGCCATCGGGGCCATCGCCCTGGGCAACGCCCTGGCCTTCGCCGACAAGCGGGCCGAAAACGAACAGTTGCGCCGGGTCATCGCCGGCATGCGGGAAGACGCGCTCATCGGCCAGAGCGAGGCCTTTCTCGCCGTGCAAAAATCCGTGCACGATTACGCCAGGACGCACTTCCCGGTGCTCATCACCGGCGAGTCCGGCACGGGAAAGGAACTCGTCGCCCGGGAAATTCATCGCCAAAGCGCCCGACGCGACAAACCGTTTTTGGTGCAAAACGTCAGCGCCATCCCGGATACCCTGCTTGAAAGCGAACTTTTCGGATACAAAAAAGGGGCTTTCACCGGTGCGGACACGGACAAGTCGGGCCTTTTCGAAGCCGCCTCCGGGGGCACGGTCTTTCTGGACGAGATCGGGGACATGGCCCTTCCGCTTCAGGCCCGCATCCTGCGGGTCATCCAGCAAAACGAAATCAAACCCCTGGGCGGGACCACCACCAAACAGGTGGATGTCCGCCTCATCTCGGCCACCAACAAGGACCTGCGCCAGGCCATCGCCGCCGGATCGTTCCGGGAGGACCTCTTCTATCGCCTCAATGTCCTGCCCCTGTCCCTGCCGCCGCTTCGGCAACGCCGGGAGGACATCCCGCTTCTGATGCACTATTTCCTGCGCCGCGACGGCGAACGCCTGGGCGTGGCGCCCAAGAAAATCACGCCGAAAGCCATGCGCCGGCTGGTGACCCATCCCTGGAAGGGCAACATCCGGGAGATGGAAAACATGGTGCGCTATCTGTTGACCACCCTTGACGGCGAGACCATCGACGAGTCCGACCTTCCCGCGGCGATCCTGGATACCGCCGAGGACGTCCCGTCAGGCCCGAAGGCCGTCATCCATCTGGAACCGCGCAGCCGCTCCGGTTCCCCGCCCACCCTGTGCGACCAGACCTGGGAAGAACTGGAACGGTCCTATGTCCTGGCCCTCCTGGAGCGATGCAAATGGAACATCACCCAGGCGGCCGCGCGGGCCGGGGTGAACCGTTCCACCTTCGACTCGCGCATGAAAAAACTGGGGGTCAGAAAAAGGGAAACCCCACCGGAATAACCCGGCGGAAGATCGGACAAGGAGGATCGCACGCGGGGATCGCGCCAGGGATGGGAGATGCCGGGCGAGCGGGATCAGCTTCCGGAAAAAAGCAGGGCCAGCACCAGAAGCCCGGTGGCGATGGTGACGAACAGGCGGTTCACGCGGGCAAATGCGGCGCGCTTGTCCATGAGGAAATCCACCATGCCCTGGCGCTCACCGGGGCGTTCCCTCATGTGCGGCAGGCTGGAAAGATAATGATCGAGATATCCTTCCTCTCCGAGCATGAGCAGAAAGATGCGGGGGCGGAAGTAGAAACGGTAATAGCCCACAAACAAGGCCACATACAGGGTCAGCCAACACAGCACGGTTCCAAGCTCGATCATTCCTTTCCTCCTGAAAGGCGGCCTCGCCGCATCGATATATCTTTTCATACTTCATACCCGAATACAAGCCCGGCAGGCGGTCTGCCTCCCGATCATACCGCCTCGCGACACCCCGGCCTCTTTGTGAGATTGCGTCCCTTGCGTCGGAAGGCGCATGCGTGTACCCACGCCACATGCCGCAGCCCAACGCAAAAAAATCACTTTCCGACAAGGTCGCCCTGTCTCTCGCCACCCTGGGCCCCGTAGGCCGCTTTCCCCGCGCCCCCGGCACGGCCGGATCAGCCGTGGCCGCGCTCGCCGCGCCGTTTCTGTTCCTGCCCCTGGGACCTTGGGGCAGGTTTGCGGCATTACTCATGGTATTCGCGGTCGGAACATGGGCGGCCGGCCGGGTCGAAAGGATTCTCGGCCGGAGGGACCCGGGCTGCGTGGTCATCGACGAAGTCCTGGGACAATGGGCGGCCCTTTTTCCTCTTTCCACCCCGGATCCATGGGCCATTCTCTGCGGATTCGTCCTTTTCCGCATCCTGGACATGACCAAACCCCCGCCCCTGCGTCAGTCGGAAACGTGGCTGCCGGGCGGCGGCGGCATCATGCTGGACGACGCCCTGGCCGGCGCCCTGGCCGCCTGCGTCCTGTGGGTCGTCTGGTAGGGCGCGGCCCTCATGAAGCCAAAAATATCCAAGCCGTTTCGGACAACACTGTGGAATCGTGGGAACTCATTTTTCTTTACACGGGGTTTTGGCGGGATTAAAAAGGAGTCAATGCCGGGGAAGGTCCCCTGCAGAGTGGCTCAACAGGCAACGGAGGGTGCCAGGCGTTAATCCGAACCCGCATAACGGGCGATTGAGCGCCCCATGATTCGCCCAGGCGCGCGAACAATCCAATCCGTCGGCCACCCCGGGGAGCCCGTGAACGGAAAGGATTCCCCCGGTCACCGGAAACAGCGCGGAAACGGGCGAATCTTTTTTTCAGATCCCGCTCATGCAGTGGTTGAGACCATTGTTGCAATTGGCGATGCACATGGCCCGCTGGGACGGATTTCCCATCTGGTTGCATACGGCCGTGCAGTTCGCCCATTGCGCGTTGCAATTCTGCCTCATCCTGTTGCGGTGTCTTTCCGTAGCCTGCTCACCATGTCCACCGCCGTACCCCGGTCCGTAGTAATACCCCGGCGGTGGCGGGGGAGATCCATAATAATACGGATCGCCATAGTACGTCCCCTCCGACACCACGCAGGAAACGCCGCTCACCGCCGCAAGCGCCAAAGCGAGGCACCAAACGACCCGGGCCAAAGATTTCTTCCCACGCATGATCGTCTCCTTGGTTGTGGGGACCGTCCGAGTCTCCGCATGCCCGGAATCATTTCCGCCCCGGGCATTCCCGGAAACTTCCGGACAGACCGCCCGCCGCTCACGGCGGGAGGTCTTTTCTTATGATAATCATACCGCGCGGCAAAACACAACGCCGAAGGCCACACCAGGACCCACCACCAAAAAATCGATCCAAGTAAGGCGCCCGGCCTAATCCTTGGGGGTATGGCTGGAACGAAACAGTATCCGCAACGGGGCCATGGCCAGCCCGAAGAGGCGGCGCAGCTGATTCTCCACGTATTTGGCGTAGGACGGCTTGACCCGCTCGGTATCGTTGACGAAAAACACGAACGTGGGCGGCTCGGCCGCAGTCTGGGTCAGATAATAAAATTTGGCCCGTCGGCCCTTGACCATGGGCGGCTGGTGCCGGTCCAGGACCTGGCGCATGACCCGGTTGAGCTCGCCCGTGCCCACCCGGATGGCGCATTCGGCCCGGATGGCCTCGGCCGTCTCCAGAATCCGGCCCAGGCCCTGCTTCCGAATCGCCGAGACATAGAGCACGGGCACATGGGGACAAATACGCAGTTCCTCGCGCATATCCTTTTTGAGGGCCGGCATCCTGTCCTTGGGAATCAGATCGATCTTGTTGACGGCCACCAAAAACGGCGTCTTCTCCTTGTCCAGAAAGGCGATGAGCTTTTTGTCCTGCATGCCCACGCCGCCCTCGGCGTCGATGACCAGGACGGCCACCTCCGCCCTCTTGGCGATAGTCAGGGCACGGACGACCGCATGCCTCTCCAGGTCGTCGTCGATACGGGCTTTTTTCCGCACTCCGGCCGTGTCCACAAAGACATAACTCTTGCCCGCGCGGGTGAAGGCCACATCCACGGCATCCCGGGTGGTGCCCGGAATCTCGCTGACAATAAGCCGCTTTTCGCCCAGCAGGGCATTGACCAGGGAGGACTTGCCGGCGTTGGGTCGGCCGATCATGGCCAGACGCAGGGGGCGGTCCCCGCCTTCTTCGTCCTCGCGAGGCACGACGTCGGGGGCATCCTCCGGCGGCAACAGGTCCGCAAGGATCTCCCGCAATTCCGGCACGCCCCGGCCATGGGCCGCGGATACCGTCACCAACGGGAAACCCAGGGAGTAGAACTCGGCCGAAAGCTCTCCGGCCCGCTCCTCGCCGTCAACCTTGTTGACCGCCACAAGCACGGGTTTGGCGCTCTGCCGCAACATCCCGGCCACGTCATGGTCCAGGGCCATGAGACCGTCGCGGGCATCCACCACGAACAGGATCACATGGGCCTGGGCAATGGCCGTGTGGGCCTGCTCCATGACCATGCGGCCCAGGTGGCCTGGATCGTCGGGAGCCATGCCGCCGGTGTCCACCAGCATCACCTCCCGCCCATCGATGAAGGCCCGGACCTCGAGGCGGTCCCGGGTGACGCCGGGACGGTCATGGGTGATGGCCTTGCTCCGCCTGGCCAGGCGATTGAACAGGGTGGACTTGCCCACATTGGGGCGGCCGATAAGGGCGATCACCGGCGGCATGACAAATCACACGCTCCCTGAGCGCAGCAAGGCGGCGATATCGGCCGCCACCTTCTCGCCGGACAAGAGCATGCCGCCGAAAATCGGCCCCATGCGATAGGACCCGAAACTGGCGTTGGCGGCCATGCCGGCCACGAACAGGCCGGGAAAGACCTCGCGGGTATTTTTCACCGTGTTGGTCTCGGCCACCTCGGCCCACATGGACTGCTCGCCTTCGATGCCTCCAGAGGGGGTCAACAGGCGCACGTCGTTTTTGCGCACCAGGGTCTTGAGGACCTCCACATCGTGCCCCGTGGCCTCAACGACAAATTTGGCGTGAAGCACCAGGGGATCCACATGCAGTCCCGCGATCTCCACGGGCGAGGAATTGACCACCAACCCGCACACCCGCTTCCGGCCGTCCACCTCGCGCAGCACCAGATCCTCCACGCTCATGCAGTTGAACACCTTGGCCCCGGCCAGACAGGCCCGCGAGGCCAGGGTGGTGGTGCAGGCCACGGCGTCGGCGGTGTAGTATTCGTCACGGAAATGCTTGACCGGCACGCCGACCTCCTCCAGCAGATGCTTGCTCTCCTCCTGCACGACGATATAATTGAAGGTCATGCCGCCGCCCCACATGCCGCCGCCGATGGACAGCTTGCGCTCGAACAGGGCGACCTTGAAACCGTCCTTGGCCAGCCGGTAGGCGGCGGTCATGCCCGAAGGCCCCCCGCCCACGATGGCCACGTCCAGATCCAGGCAGTCCTTGAACTTCTCGAAATACTCGGTGAGAATGGCCTCGGTGATGATGCGTTCGTTCAGCGCCATACATCCTCTCTTTTCACGATGCGTTGCTTGAATGTTGCGTGGAATCGCTCCACGGCACGCGGACCCGGCGCGTCGCGTTCGCTGCGCCTTGCCCGCCTCACCGCAAAAAAACGAATCCCGCTATGCGGACCCGATCTTTTCCTTGATGGCCTGCACATACGGGGCCCGCAAGAGCCCCTTTTCCGTGGCGATGCCGGAGATCAGTTCCGCCGGAGTCACGTCGAAGGCATAGTTCAAAACCGGTACGCCCTCGGGGGTGATCTGATGGTCCCCGATGTGCGTCACCTCCCGCGGCGTTCTGTTCTCAATGGGAATCTGGTCTCCGCTTCGGATGCGCAGGTCAAAGGTGCTGGCCGGGGCCGCGACGTAGAACGGCACGCCATGGGCCTTGGCGGCCAGGGCCACGGTATAGGTGCCGATCTTGTTGGCCGCGTCGCCATTGGCCGCGATACGGTCCGCGCCCACCACCACCTTCTGGACCATGCCCTTCTTCATGAGATGCCCCACGGCGTTGTCGCAGGCCACGGTGACGTCGATGCCGTCCTTGGCCAATTCGTAGGCCGTAAGGCGCGCACCCTGCAAAAAGGGCCGGGTCTCGTTGGCGATGACCTTGATGCGCTTGCCCTGCTCCACCGCGGCCCGGATGACCCCCAGGGCCGTGCCGTACCCGGCCGTGGCCAGGGCTCCAGCGTTGCAATGGGTCATGACCGTGTCGCCGTCGCTTATGGCCTCGGCCCCGAACCGGCCCATGGCCTTGTTGATCTCGATATCCTCGGCATGCACGGACTTGGCCTTGACCAGCCAGCGTTCAGACAGGGCCTCCGGGCCGATGTCTCCCGCGGCCTTGGCGTCGGCGCGCATGAGTTCCACGGCCCAGCGCAGATTGACGGCCGTGGGCCGGGCGTTTTCAAGATCGCGCAGCAGCTCGTCGAGGCGCACCCTCCAACCCGGGCCGGCCTGGGCCATGGCCTGGCGCAGGGCCAGCCAGCAGCCGTAGGCGGCGGTCACGCCGATGGCCGGGGCTCCGCGCACCACCATGGTCTGAAGGGCGTAAATGACGTCCTCGGTGGTGGCGCAGGTGAAATATTCCTCACGGCCCGGCAGGATGCGCTGATCCAAAAGAAGCAAGGCCTGCTTGATCTCCGAAAACTGGATATGCTCGGTCATGACCTCTCCAAAGCGATTTGATGTGGTCGGATATCGGGAGCCGGAAGAACACCGGGCCTTGTTCCCCGCGACTCCTACGACAAGCGGGAGCGCAAAAGATCGTTGACCAGGGCGGGATTCGCCTGTCCCTTGGTGGCCTTCATGACCTGCCCGACGAAAAAGCCCATGAGCTTTGTTTTCCCGGCCCTGTAGGCGGCGACCTCGTCGGGATTCTGGGCCAATATCCGATCGATGTCCGCTTCCAGGGCTGACGAGTCGGATATTTGCGAGAGGCCTTTTTGGGTCACGTAGGTTTTGGGGTCAAGCCCGCCGGCGAAGATTTCAGGAAATATCTGCTTGCCGATCTTGCCGCTGATGGCGCCGGATTCCACCAGGGTGACCAGGGCTGCCAGATGGCTTGGCAAAAATGGGCAGGACGCGGCGGACATCGCGGCCTGATTCAGTTCGCGCAACAGTTCGGACATGATCCAGTTGGCGGTTTTCTTGGGTTCGCCGCAAAGCCTGGCGGCCTCCTCGAAATAGTCGGCCACGTCGCGTTCGGCGGTGAGCACGTCGGCGTCCTTGGCAGACAGCCCATACCGGGACACGAAACGATCGCGGCGGGCCGAGGGAAGTTCCGGAAGTTCCGAGCGCCACAGATCGAGCTTCTCCCGGGTGACCACCAGGGGGACCAGATCGGGGTCCGGGAAATAGCGGTAGTCGTGGGCCTCCTCCTTGCCGCGCATGGAGGCGGTGACACCCTTGTCGGCGTTGTACAGCCTCGTCTCCTGAACCACGGCCTGCCCGTCGTCCAACAGGTCCGCCTGACGTTCGATCTCGTACTCGATGGCCTTTTGGACGTGGCGGAAGGAGTTCATGTTCTTGAGTTCGGCGCGGGTTCCGAACTCGGCCTGTCCGAAGGGCCGAAGACTCACGTTGGCGTCGCAACGGAAACTGCCCTCTTCCATGTTGCCGTCGCAGATGCCGAGGTAGACCAGGATGGAACGCAGCTCCTTCAGATAGGCCACGGCCTCCTCGGCGCTACGCATATCCGGTTCGCTGACGATCTCGATAAGCGGCACCCCGGTCCGGTTGAGGTCCACAAAGCTTGCGTTCTCGGTGGTGGAATGGATGTTTTTCCCGGCATCCTCCTCCATGTGGATGCGGGTGATGCCCACGGTCTTTTCCGTGCCGTTCACCGTGATGTCCAGGCGGCCGTGCTCGCACAGGGGGGTCTCGAACTGGGATATCTGATATCCCTTGGGAAGGTCGGGATAAAAGTAGTTCTTGCGGGCGAAGACCGAGGTCAGGTTAATTTCACAGCCGATGGCCATGCCCATCTTGGCGGCGTATTCCACGACCTTTTCGTTGAGCACGGGGAGCACGCCGGGCATGCCGGCGCACACGGCGCAGACGTTCTCATTGGGCTCGGCGCCAAAGGAGGTGGAACACGAGCAAAAAATCTTGCTCTTGGTGCGCAATTGGGCGTGCACTTCAAGGCCGATGACCGCCTCGTATCGGGACATGGGACTTCTCCGGAACCTCTGTGCGGCGGATATGCCCGCACGGCAAGTGGGACTATGGGAAACCGCTCCGAGCCAGGGAAAGTACCCGCTCGACCGTGCCGGGTCAATGGCGGCATCCAACCAGGCAAGGGCCTTTCGTCTTCAGGAAACTTGCGCTATGAAGGGATGGCGAAAGACTCTCAACCCCGTGCCATAACAGTCCTCAAGGAGTTCGACGATGGAAGGCAAGGAACCGTTCGGCACCAACCTCGAGGAGCAATTGGCCAAGTGGAAGGCCAAGATCGACGCCAGCAAAGCCGAGGCGGAAAAGAAGGGGCCGGCGTTTTTCGACAGGTATGCCGCCGACCTGGAAAAAATGCTCGGCAAATACGAAACCGCCCGCTACAGGCTGACGCTTCTGCGCAAGGGCGGAGCCGACGCCCTGCACGACCTCAGAGAGGGTTTCGAAGGGGCGTTTACCGAACTCAAGGCGGCGGTGTCCAAGGCCCTGGACAAATTCTAGAGGAAGCCTCCGGCGGCCAGGGAGGGAACTTTTTGAAAAAAGTTCCCTCCCTGGACCCACCCTCAAAAACT